>CAYUIN010000225.1:0-5026 GCA_964444695.1 uncultured Desulfocurvus sp. | reverse complement strand
GATGCGCCACAGGACCTCCTCCATGTCGCCCACCTGGTGGCAGCATTTGTCCTCCAGGCGGCACAGGATCTCCATCTTGCCGGAAATCATTTCCTTGAAGCTGAACAGCTCCTCCACGGTCAGGCCCAGCATGTCGGCGGCCTTGACCGGGTTCAGCTCGCGGTCGTCCAGGGCCTTGAAGATCTCCTGGATCTCGTGCTGCGGGCGGCCGGTGGACAGCAGGTAGGCGGACAGGTCGCGCTGGCAGTTGTGCATCTGGCGCACGTAGTCGCCGACGGTCTCGATGATCTGATCGATGAGCGTCTTTTCCAGCTTGATGTCGCGCAGGCGCTGGACCACGTCCTCCTTGAACTTGAGGATCTCCTTCTGCAGGCCGTACACGCGCCGGTCCAGCGTCGCGCACTGGTCCAGCTTCATGTAGATCTTCTTGCGGCGGTTGAAGATCTGGCGGACCTCCTCCAGCAGGAAGATGACCCGCTGGCGCTGGTTCATCTCGTCCTCGCTGGGATCGTCCTCCTCGATGGTCTTGACCACGTCCTTGAGCTTGATCTTGCCGTCGCGCAGATCCTTGCCCACCTGGGACAGCTCCTCGATGGCCACCGGGACCTCCACCAGGGCGTAGAGCACTTCCAGCTCCCCGGCTTCGATCTTCTTGGCGATGGACACCTCGCCCTCGCGGTCCAGCAGGGAGACGGCGCCCATCTCGCGCAGGTACATGCGCACCGGGTCCGTGCTGCGCGAGGAATAGTCCGCCGCGTCCTCGCTTTCGGTCAGTTCCAGCTCGCCCGAGCTGTCGTCGTCGGAGTCGTCGCGCACCAGCTCGAGCTGCTTGCCCTCCTTCTCGCTGTCCACGATGGCGATGTTCATCGAGTCGAAAATCTCGATGATCTCTTCCATCTGCTCGGGTTTGTTGATGTCCGACGGCAAGGCCTTGTTGACCTCGTCGAACGTCAGAAAGCCCTTTTTCTTGCCCTCGGCGATCAAGACCTTGATCTGTTGGACTTCCTTAATGTTGCTCATCGAGCCTCCTCGATATCTCTAGATACAGAGCCGACAGCCTGCGCTGTTCCTGCCCGTCCCCTTCCAGCTGCGCGCGCCGCAGCGCCTCGAAGACGGCCTGTTTCTCGTCCTGCAAATCTCCGCGCTGCAAAAAGCCGCAGATTTCCGCCCATTCCCGCTGCGTCTCGTCCTCGGTTTTCGTGTTGGATTCGAGACACTCGATCCAATACCTCTTTTCGGACGCAGTCAGGATATGCATCACGTCGCGGCCCGGATTGGCCTCCATTTTCTCCCACAGGCACAGCGCGAACTCGGACACGAGAAAACGTCCCATGCCGATTTCGGAGAGCCTGGAGACATACTGCGGGTTGCACACGGCGAACCGCATCAGCTGCCGGTCCAGCTTGTCGCCCCGGTCGGCGTGGCGCGTCGCGCCGGGCTGCGGGGCCTGCTGCGCCCTGGCCTCGCCCTCGCGGGCCAGCTTGGCGCGAAATTCGTCTTCCTTGAACCCCAGGCGCTGCGCGATGCGGGTGATCGTCGGCGAGCGCCACTCGGGCTGGTCCAGCTGCCCCAAAAACGCGTCGGCCCACTCCACCAGTTCGCGGGTGGACTGCGTGCTGACCACGCGCAGGCAGAAGTCCAGCCCCTCGGGGGCCTCGGCCAGCAGCGCCTTGAAGGCCTCCGCGCCCTGGGTCTGCAACAGGCTGTCCACGTCCTCGCCGTCGGGCAGCATCACCACGCGGCAGGTCATGCCCCTGGCCAGGACCATCTCCGCCGAGCGCAGGGCGGCCTTGCGGCCCGCGCCGTCGCCGTCGAAGACCAGCGCCAGGCGCGAGCAAAAGCCCGCCAGGCGCCGCACCTGGTTCTCCGTGAGCGCGGTGCCGAGCACGCCGCAGGCGTTGGCGAAACCGAACTGGTGCAGCGAAAGCACGTCGGTGTAGCCCTCGGTCAGCAGCGCCTCCTTGTTGTGGGCGATGCTGCGCCGCGCCTGATACAGTCCGTATAGATTGTCGCCTTTTATGTAAATGGGCGACTCGCTCGAGTTCAAATACTTCGGGTCGTCCCCGGTCAGCGTGCGCGCGCCGAAGGCGATGACCTGCCCGGCCAGGTTGTGGATGGGAAACATCAGCCGACCCCGGAAGCGGTCGTAGACGTTGCCCTTGTCGTTCTTCACCAGCAGCCCGGCCGTGACCACGTCGTCCGGCGCGTGCCCCTTGGCCCGGGCGAAGTTCTCGAACCCGTGCCAGTCGTCCGGGCTGTAGCCCAGGCCGAAGGCGCGCACCACCTCGGGCGAGAGCTTGCGCTCCGCCAGGTAGTCCCTGGCGATCTTGCCCGAAGGCGCCGCCAGGTTGCGGACGTAGAACTCCTCGGCCAGCTTGTGCAGCGCCACGGACGTGGAGCGCTCGCGCTTGCGCCGGGTCGCGGCCGGGTCCGGCCGCGCGGAGCCCAGCTCCACCCCGGCCTCCTCGGCCAGCTGCTGCAACGCTTCCTTGAAGTCCAGGCCGTTGATCTCGCGGTAGAAATCAATCACGTCGCCCGAGGCGCGGCAACCGAAACAATAATAGTACCCGAGCTGCGGGTTGACCGAAAACGAGGGTTTGGTCTCCTGGTGGAACGGGCAGGGCCCGGTCCAGCGGCCCGACAGCGGCCTCAGGTCCACGTAGCGCCGGACCATCTCCACGATGTCCAGGCGGTCCTTGATGGCCGCGATGGCGCCGCTGTCGTATTTGCCCATGCCCCCGCCCGGATCATTTGAGTTCCACGATGGTCATCCCGTCACCGCCCCGGTCCTCCGGGGCCAGCTCGAAGCGCGCCACCGCCGGGAAGCCCCGCAGGATGCGGTGCACCTCCTTGCGCAGCGCGCCCGTGCCCCGGCCGTGGACGATCTCCGCCTCGGACCGGCCGGAGAGCACCGCCGCGTCCAGGAAGCGGCACACGGCCATTTCGGCCTCCTCGGCGCGCACGCCGCGCAGGTCCAGCGGCAGCCCGCCCCCGCCCGACGCGGCGGACACGGACACCGCCTGCTGCCGGGGCGCCTGCGTGGGGGCATCCTCGGCGGCCAGGTCCGTGACCTTGGCCCAGACGCTGACCCCGCCCAGGTCCAGCTTGACCTGGGCCTTGCGCTCGTCCAGCGCGGCGGCGGTCCCGACCTTGCCCAGGCCCAGGTGCCGGTAGCGCGCGCCCACGGCGACGTCCTGAAATTCCAGCGGCCGGGCCGCGTCGTCCCGGGCCGCCTCTGCGGCCTGCTCGGCGTCCGAGACCAGCTCGCGGCGGACCTCGGCCAGCTCGCGCAGGGCCTGCTTGCGGCCGATCTTCTCTTCCCGCCACTGGCGCATGATGGCCTGGGAGCGGGTCCGCACGTCGTCCAAAAGCTTTTTCTTCTCGGCGTCGAAGCGCTCGTGCAGGGTGCGGCGCTTCTCGCGCAGGCGGTCCCTTTCGGTGCGCATCTCGGCCAGCAGCGCCTCGCGCTCCACGGCCAGGGCGTTCAGCCGCTCGGTGACGGCCGAGGTGTCCGTGCCGTCCAGGAGCATGTACTGCCGGGCGCGCTCCAGAAGGTGCTCGGGCAGGCCGTGCTCGCGGGCCACGTCCAGGGCCTGGCTGGCGCCCACCTGGTCGTAGGCCAGGACGTACAGGGGCTTTTTCGTCTTCGGGTCAAAGAGCACGGAGGCCGCCCGCACCCGCTCGCGGGACAGGGCGTAGGCCTTGAGCGCCGGGAAATGCGTGGCCACGGCGAGCCAGGCCCCCTTGTCCAGGAACCCGTCCACCACGGCTTGGGCCAGGGCCGCGCCCTGGCTGGGGTCGGTGCCCGCCCCGAACTCATCCATAATCACCAGGGACGAGTCGTCAATAGCCTCCCACGCGCCGGAGAGGTGCCGGATCTGCGCGGTGAAGGTGGACAGGGAGTCCTCGATGCTCTGCTCGTCGCCCAAAAGCACGAAGACCTTGCCCCAGGCGGGCAGCGTGCTGCCCTCGGCGGCGCACACCGGCAGCGCGGACAGGGCCATCACGGCGGACAGGCCCAGGGTCTTGAGCGCCACGGTCTTGCCGCCCGCATTGCCGCCGCTGACGATCAGCGCGCGCTGGCCGGGCTCCAGCAAAATGTCCACGGGCACGGCGCCGGAGCCGGAGCCGGGGCCCGCCAGCAGCGGATGGCGCGCGGCCACCAGGTGCAGCGGCGCGCCCGGCGCGACCTCCACGGGGCGGGCGTCGCGCCCGGCGGCGAAGGCGGCCTTGGCGGCCAGCACGTCGGCGGCCACCAGGGTCTCGTACACGTCGCGCAGGGGGCCCTCCTCCTGGCGCAGCAGGCTGGTCAGCAGCCGCAGCACCTCGCGCTCGGCCTGGCGCTCCTCGCGGCGCAGGCCCTGGAGCTCGTTGTTCAGCTCCACCAGGAACATGGGCTCGAAATAGCAGGTCTCGCCGGTCTGCGAGTAGTCGTGGACGATGCCCCTCAGCTTGTTCTTGGACCCGACCTTGAGCGGCAGCACGTAGCGGTCGGAGGAGATGGTGACGTACTCCTCCTGCATGTAGGGCGCGATGTTCTCGCGCTCGATGAACGACTTGACGCGGGTGGTGCAGCGCTGGTGGATGTCGCGGATGGCCTGGCGCACGCGGTACAGCTCGGGGCTGGCCTCGTCGCGCATGTTGCCGTCGGGCGCGATGCAGCGCCGCAGGCCGGACCACAGCGCCTGCGGCCAGGGCCGGGCGGCGTCTTCGGCGAGCAGCGGCCAGCGCTCGGTCCCGCCTTCCAGCAGCTCGCGCAGGGTCCGGGCCTCGGACAGGGTCTGGAACACGGCCCAGCAGGCGTCCAGGTCCAGGGCGTCCGTGGGGCGGCGCAGCGCGGCCAGCAGGCCGTCCAGGGACGGGAACGGCGAGAGCGTGAAGCCCTGCTCCCCGGCCCAGGAGATCCACTGGCGCAGGCGCTCTGTCTCCCGGCCGAGGGCCGCGAGGTCGCCGATGGGCCGGATGGCCAGACAGCGCTCGGCGCCCGGCTCGGACACGGCCAGGTCCGCCAGGATGCGCAGCACCT
>CAYUIN010000224.1:0-5065 GCA_964444695.1 uncultured Desulfocurvus sp. | reverse complement strand
CGGACAGTCCCCCGGCCCGGACCCCGGCCGTGCTGGACGCCGTACGCCGGGGCGGCTGCGCCGCGCTGTTTTCCTATCTGCCCGAGCCCGCCGCGCCCGGCGCCGCAAAATCCCCCGCGCCGCAACTGCTGGCCTGGCGCCTGCCCGAGGCGCGCCGCGCCGCCCTGGTCGAACAGGTCTTCGACGACGCGCCGTCAGCCGCCGCGCAATTCGGCCAGGCCCTGCTGTTCCCCGCGCTCACCGCCCGGGCCGAGGCGGGCTCGCGCGAGCGGCGGCGCACGGCCCAGGACCGCACCCGCCGCGCCCTGGACAACTTGGGGCGCGACCGCGAACGCCTGCGCGCCCTGGTCGCCCTGGGCGAGGACGCCCAGGCCCTGCGCGGCGTGCTGTACCGCTTCCCCAAGGACCACCGGGCCGCGTCCGTGGAGGTCCCGGGGGCGGACGGCGCGCCCCGCCGCCTGGACCTGGACGGACGCAGCACGCTCACGGCGAACATGGAGCGCCTTTTCGCCCGCGCCGCCAAGGGCCGCCGGGGCCTGGAATTCCTGGACGAGCGCGAGGCCCAGCTGCGCGCCGAGCTGGAGGCCCTGGAGCACGGGGCCGAGCCGTCCGGTGCCGTGCGCGCCCCCGCGCCCGAACGGCGCAGCAAGGGCGCCGTGCACAAGCCCACCGGGCGCGTCCCGGGCGTGGCGCGCTTTCGCACCAGCGACGGCTTCACCGTGCTGCGCGGCAAGAACGCCCAGGGCAACCACGACCTGGTGCGCAAGCTGGCCAGCCCCTTCGATTTCTGGTTCCACGCCGACCACGGCCCCGGGGCCCACGTGGTCCTGCGCCGGGACCACCCGGACCAGGAGGTCCCCCAGTCCAGCATGGCCGAGGCCGCCGGGCTGGCCGCCGCGCGCAGCCACGCCGCCGGGGGTAAGGCCGAGGTCATCTGCGCCCTGGTCAAGCACGTGCGCGCCGTCAAGGGCGCCGGGCCCGGCAAGGTTCTTGTGGACCGCCGCGAGCGGACCCTGTCCGTGGACCCGGACCCGGACCTGGAAGCCCGGCTGCTCGATGATTGATTGTGCCCGCCCGCAGGCCCCGCCGCCGCCGATCCCGGCCGTAAAACCAAGGCCTGGCGCGGCTTCCCGGGCCATGGACGGGCACCTGGAAACGGACTATACAGGAGTTCCCCGATGGGGGATGGGGGTTTGATGGTCAAGGCATCCTGCCTGGAACGGTCCCTGGAATTCGAGGACTACGCACTGGCGCGCGAGCTGTTCGGCGCGCAGGACGCGAACCTGGCCGCCGTGGCCCGGGGCTGCGGCGTGGTCGTCTCCTCCCGGGGCAACAAGGTCCATCTGCGCGGGGCCGAGGACGGCGTGAACCGCGCCGCCAACGCCCTGGTGCAGCTCTACGCCCGCGTCAAATCCGGCCAGCCGGTGTTCGAGCGCGACGTGGACCACGCCCTGGGCGTGCTGCGCCGCCAGCCCTCGGCCCGCCTGGACGAGGTCCTGGACGGGGGCATCTGCGCGGCCTCGCCCAAGCGCCGCGTGAACCCCAAGACCCTGGGCCAGCGCGAATACCTCCAGGCCATCCGCGACAGCGACCTGACCTTCGGCATCGGCCCGGCGGGCACCGGCAAGACGTACCTGGCCGTGGCCATGGCCGTCTCCGCCTTCCTGGCCCGCGAGGTCAAACGCATCGTGCTCACCCGGCCCGCCGTGGAGGCCGGGGAGAAGCTGGGGTTCCTGCCCGGCGACATGATCGAGAAGGTCAACCCCTACCTGCGCCCGCTCTACGACGCCCTGCACGACATGCTCGATTTCGGCAAGGTCCAGGAGATGCTGGAGACGGGAATCATCGAGGTCGCGCCCCTGGCCTTCATGCGCGGGCGGACCCTCAACGACGCCTTCATCATCCTCGACGAGGCGCAGAACACCACCACCGAGCAGATGAAGATGTTTCTCACGCGCCTTGGATTCGGGTCCAAGGCCGTGGTCACCGGCGACGTGACCCAGATCGACCTCCCGGGCAAGGCCTCCTCCGGCCTGGTCCAGGCGGCCAAGGCCCTGGCGGGCGTGGAAGGCATCGCCTTCATCCGCTTCGGCGAGGACGACGTCATCCGGCACCCCCTGGTGGGAAGGATCGTGCAGGCCTATGAGCGCTACGAAGACCCCGGCCAAGAAAAAGCCTAGCCAACGACAGACCAAGCCCGACAGGCCCTCGGCCCAGCGGGCGACCACGGCCCCCAACCCGGGCGCCGTGCTCTTCCTGTGCGTGCTGCTGGGGCTCTCCGCCCTGGCGGGCATCCAGGTCCAGTCCGGGCCGCCGCTGTACACCTCGGGCGAGGTCGCCGAGCAGGACGTCACCGCGCGCCACGACTTCCTCATCGAGGACGTGCAGTCCACCATGGCCAAGCGCCGCAAGGTGGCCGACGCCCAGCCCCCGGTGTTCGACCTCTCCCCCGAGCCGTACAAGGCCCTGGAGACCGGCGTGATGGCCGTGTTCGACACCCTGGGCGCGGCCACGGCCCAGTCCATGGAGGACGTCCGCTGGCAGATCGCCGAGGACCTGAACACCGAGATCCCCAAGGCCACCCTGGACCTCTGGCGCCGCGAGGACTTCCAGAACCTCGTCCTGGCCCGGGTGGTGCCCTGGGTGCGCGACGCGCTGGCCGCGGGCGTCATCGAGGACTCCTCGGATCTGTCGCGCTACGACGGCGGGCTGATCATCCGCGACCTCGCCGGAGACGTGGAGACCCTGGGCATGGACCCCAGCGGCATCGCCGACCTGCAACACCTGCGCGCCGAGCTGGCCGCCTTCCTCAAGAACGATCTCAAAAAGCCCCTGGTGGTGCGCAAGGCCGTCTGGGCCCTGGTGGGCCCGCTCACCGAGCCGAGCCTGACCTTCAACCGCGAGGAGACCCGCCTGCGTGCCGAACAGGCCATGGAGGCCGTGCGCCCCGTGTACTTCCACGTGCGCCGGGGCGAGGTCATCGTGCGCACCGGCGAGGCCGTGACCCACGAGCAGCAGCTCAAGCTCCAGGCCATGGTCGCCGAAAGTCCCGACTCCTTCACCATGCACCGCGCCGTGGGCATCTTCACCCTGGCCGCGCTGATGGGCCTGGGGCTGTTCATGTCCCGCCGCGCCGGGCTGGCCCCGCCCATGGCCGGGCGGGACTTCGTGCTGCTCTCGGCTCTGGCGCTGCTGTTCTGCGCGGGGGCCAAGTTCCTGGCCCTGGCGGGCGGGGGCGCCGCCGTGGGCACCAGCTTCCTGAGCCGCGACGTGGTCTCCTACAGCCTGCCCCTGGCCGGGGCGGCGGGCGTGGCCGCGCTGTTCTTCCCGCTGGCCGTGTGCTTCTTCCTGGTGCTGCTGCTGTCCTTCCTCTGCGCGCAGATCGCGGGCGGCGGGCTGACCATGTTCTCCTTCTTCTTCGTGGGCGGGCTGCTCAACGCCTTCGTGGTCAAGCAGACCGAAAGCCGCAAGGAGCTGCTGTGCTCCGTGTTCCCGCTGCTGGCGGGCCTCAGCCTGGCCTGGATCGGCGTGAACTTCGTGGACTACCAGGGCATGCCCCGGGCGCTCACCGGCGGGGCCTACGTCATCGCGGGCGGGCTGGCCTCCCTGGTCCTGCTCCTGGCCCTGCCGCCCATCGCCGAATACCTGCTGGGCTACACCTCGCGCTTCAGGCTCATGGAACTCATGAGCCTGGAACAGCCGCTGCTGCAGGAGCTGATGGTGAACGCCCCCGGCTCCTACCACCACTCCCTGGTGCTCTCCAACATGGTCGAGGCCGGGGCCCGGGCCATCGGCGCCAACCCGCTGCTGGCGCGCGTGGCGGCCCTGTACCACGACGTGGGCAAGGTCTCCAAACCCCTGTACTTCATCGAGAACCAGATGGGCGGCGAGAACCGGCACGACAAGCTGGCCCCGTCCATGAGCGCGCTGATCCTCACCAGCCACGTCAAGCAGGGCGTGGAGCTGGCCCGCTCCCACAAGCTCGGCACCGAGATCGAAGACCTCATCCGCCAGCACCACGGGACCATGCTCATCTCCTTCTTCTACCACAAGGCCTGCGAACAGGCCGAGGCGCGCGGCGAAGACCCGCCCCGCGAAGAGGAATTCCGCTACCCCGGCCCCAAGCCCCAGACCAAGGAAGCCGGACTGCTGCTTTTGGCCGACGCCATCGAGGCTTCCAGCCGGACCCTCGTGGAGCCCACGCCCAGCCGCATCAAGGGCCACATCGAAAAGATCATCAAGAAGATATTCATGGACGGCCAGCTGGACGAGTCCGCCCTGACCCTCAAGGACCTGCACGAGCTGGCGGGCGTGTTCGGGCGCATCCTCACCGGCATCTTCCACCAGCGCATCGAATACCCCGGCGGCGACACCCCGCAGATGCGCGAGGACGCCCGGGCCCGCACCGATTACAAGCCCGAGACCAAGGCCAAGACTTCCGAGCCCGGCGAACGCAGCGGCCACAAGCCCGAACAGGACCCCACCGGCCAAAGCTCCCCGGACGACGCCCGGGGCGCCACCGTGCTCAAGTTCTCCAAGCACCGGGGCGCCAAATGAGCCCCCTGGCCACCGTCACCGCCAGCCCCGGCCTGGACCCCGGCTGCCCGGCCTCGCGCCGCGAGATCGCCGCCCTGGCTGAACGCGTCCTGACCACCCTGGACCTGCCGGAGGCCGAACTGGAACTGCACCTCGTGGACGACCGGCGCATGGCCGCCATCCACCGCGACTTCATGGGCCGCACCGGCCCCACGAACATCCTCTCCTTCCCCGACGAGGACCCGGCTCGGCCCCGGTTCATCGGCCACGCCATCCTGTCCATCGACACCCTGCTGCGCGAGGCCGACCTCTACGGCCAGGACCCCGCCACGCACCTGACCCGCCTGCTGGCCCACTCCATCCTGCACCTCGCGGGCCTGGACCACGGCCCGGAAATGGACCAGCTCACCGACACCACCGTCGCCACCCTCGGCCCCCGGGCCTGATCGCCCAGGGCGGACGGTCGCGGGTCCCGTAGACGGGGCTGCGCCCCGGGCCCCCGTTTCCGGGGCTCTGCCCCGGACCCCGC
>CAYUIN010000223.1:0-5082 GCA_964444695.1 uncultured Desulfocurvus sp. | reverse complement strand
CCGCCCCCCGTGAGGGAGGCGGCGCCCGGCGTTTCGCGTGCCCCGGCGGCGCGCCCGGACGGGGCTAGAGGCCCCCGGCCAGCTGGTCGAAATAGCGCTCCAGCTGATACAGCGCGCGGCTGGGCGCCCGTTCGAAGGACAGCCCGGCCAAAAAGCCCCGGCCGTCGTCCGTCTCGGACCACACCGAGCGCGCGGGCAGCGGCAGGGACAGGCCGTGGCCCGGGTCCTTGAGGACCAGGTCCAGGGCCGTGCCGGGCACGATGTGCGTCGCGGTCTCGCAGCGCGCGCCGGCCATGCTGATGTTCAGGGTCTTGGCGCTGATGGGCCCGCCGGAGCCCGTGCGCGGCAGGCACTGGACGTCCAGGCGCACGGGCACGCGCCGCGCCGAGCGCAGCTCCTCGCTGTCCGTGCAGACCAGGTTGCGGCCCCGGCTCTTGGCCCGGTACAGGGCGCGGTCCGCGGCCTCGAGCACGCCCGAGGCGGTGTCCGCGTCCTCGGGATACTGGGCCACGCCGATGGAGATGGTCACCGAGGGCACGGGCGCGCCGTGGGCGTCGGTGAGGCCCATCTCCTCCACGGCCTGGCGGTAGCGCTCGGCCAGGACCAGGGCGTTGTCCTTTTCCGTGTGCGGCAGGATGACGGCGAACTCCTCGCCGCCGTAGCGCGCGGGCTGGTCCGTAAGGCGGGCCTTGTCGCGCAGGATGCGGGCCACGGCGGCCAGCACCCGGTCGCCCGACGGGTGGCCGTAGGTGTCGTTGAACAGCTTGAAGTGGTCGATGTCCACCATGAACAGGCTCATGGGCCGCGCCAGGCGGCGCGAGCGCTCCATCTCCCGCTCGATCTCGCTGTTGAAGAAGCGGCGGTTGAACAGCCCGGTCAGCTCGTCGAGCATGGACAGCCGGGCGCAGCGGGCCAGGGAGTCGGCCTCCAGGGCCACGGGCGTTTCGAAGGTCGGGGCCACGGAGGTGAAGTAGTCCAGCACCGTGGCGGGCAGGCTCACGCAGCGGCCCGTCTGGCCGCAGAGGCGGTCGCGGTGGCGCAGAATCTCCACCCAGTGCCCGCGCGCGGCCTCGGCCTCGAAGCCCTTGTGGGTCAGGAAGAACAGCACTTCGGAAAAGCAGCCCGGACCGTAGCCTTCCTCGAGGCGGGCGCAAAAATCCCCGACGGTTTCGCCGGGGCCGCGCGACTCCTCGATGAACTGCATGATCCTGCCGGTGTCGCTGAAGATGTCCAGAAGCTGCTTGACCATCCTGGAAGCTCCGCTGGGCGCGGGCCGCGAGAGAGGCGGCGCCGTTGGGGTGAGATTCGTTCACCAATAGCCGTCCGGGCCTGCGGAGTCAATCGCCTGGGCCAGGCTTTCGCGTGTCTTGCCGCGTGGGACGCGGCTTCGCTGGCCGTTGCCCATCGCGCCCCGGGCTGCTACATGAAGGAAAAATCCTGCAAGGAGAAATGCATATGGTACTTCCCCAGAGCGAGGCCCGGTTCAAGTTCTGCCCCCTGCTGGTGGGCCCGGACGGCAAGTTCCGCACCTGCCAGGGCGCGCAGTGCATGATGTGGCGCTACAAGGTCGTGGACCAGCGCGGCGAGGACGACAAGGGCTACTGCGGCATGGCGGGCAAGCCCGCCGGGGCCATGTAGGGCCCGGGGCTCAACCCTTTTCGCGGGACCACGGGTGCTCCAGGACCCACTGCCCGCAGAGCAGCCGGCTCCGGGGCGGGTCCTGGTCGCGGTCCACGGGCCGGTCGTCCGGGCCGGGCTCCCCGTCCAGGGGCAGGGCCCTGGCCCGGCAGCCCAGGCCCCAGGGCGGCAGCCAGGCCAAGGCCTGCGGCCCGTCCAGGCGCAGCACCAGGCCGTCGAGCGCCCCGCAGCGCTCGCAGCCCGGGCCGGGCCCGTCGGCCACGATGCGCACCCAGGGGGCGCGCTGCGGGTCCAGGGCGGCGGCCACCAGGGGCAGCGCCTCGGCGCGTGCGGCCTCGTAGCGGTCCATGAAGGCCCGCTGGTCCTCGGGCGCGGCCTCGGACTCCTCCAGCAGGCACCAGACCACCTGCCCCGTGAGGCGGCGCAGGGTGGGGTGGGCCTCCACGAGTCGGGCCGGGGGCGGATCGGAACTGCTGTGGTGCATGGCGGGGCTTGTACCCGTCCGTCGGCGCGGCCGCAAGCCCCGGGCGCGCCGCGCCGGGGCTGCGGACCGGCCCGGACCTTGCGCAAAAGCGCCATGTTTCCGCCGCGTTGCGTTTTTTTTGCGGGACCGTGTCGTTATGCTTTATCCCGCCGGAATGCCTGGATAAAAAAGTGCATCTTTTTGCAACGCCTTTCGCGCCGCGCCCAACGGCGCGGAACCATTCATCTTCCGGGACCCGCAAAAAGCCCTCCGGCCCCCGGCCCGCTTGACTATTTCTGCCCTCGGGAGCATATACTGAAGTCAATGGGAAGCTCTTTGACAGAGACACGCTTTTGCCTACTTAAGAGGCTCGCTGCTTCTTACGAATCCGGTTCGACTCCGCGGGTCGACAACGGGAGCTTGGCCGAGGGGCCTGGTTCCGCCGGATAGAAAAGACACCGAGAAAAGCCCGTCCCTGGCTCGCCACACGGGATTTTTCTTGGACCGCGCAGCCCCGGCCCGACCCTGGCCGGTTGCGATACGGCAAGGCGCGTTTTTCGGAAACACCAGACATCACCGCTAGTCCACGGTTGAAGGCCCTGTCCTTCGGGCAACCTTACAGCGCAACCACCATCGGCCAAGGCGCGTCGACAGGCAACGCCTCGAACACCCTAACCAGGCTAAGGCGCGGCACGGGGCAACGATTTCAACCGAACCACAGACGACGTTTTCTGTCGGCTGAGGCGAAGTAGGACGGCAATGACAGACGCATCACAGCAGCACCCCGTCCCGGGCCTCCGGGACGGGGTCTTTTTTTTGTCTTGAATTCCGGATGCCTGCGTGGAAAAATCAGCGCAGGACAGGCGCGCGGGCGCGCAACGGGGCCCTCGGCCTTGATTCCGTCCGTGAGGCGAGGTATCTTCGCGATACTCGGCACTTTGTGCTGTCGGGTACCGGGAATGGGCAAGGAGGGATCTGGTGTCCCATAAAGTCATGCTGGATATGCGCAAGTTCGTGGCGCCGGAATTCATCTTCGGGATGGACGCCTCCACGCTGGCCGGGCAGTACTGCCGCAACCTGGGCGCGCGGCGCCCGCTGGTCGTCACCATGCCGGGCCTGCGCGGCTTCGAGTGGTACGCCAGGGCCCTGGACGGGCTGCGCGAGTTCGGGCTGGAACACGCCGTCTTCGACGCCGTTTCCGAGAACCCCCGCGACGACGAGGTGATGCGCGGGGCGCAGTTCTACCGCGAGGAGCGCTGCGACGCCATCCTGGCCATCGGCGGGGGCAGCGTCATGGACTGCGCCAAGGGCATCGGCATCGTCCACGGCAACGACCGCAACGTGCTGGAGTTCGAGGGCGTGGACATGGTCGAGCGGCCCGGGCCGCCGCTGGTCTGCGTGCCCACCACGGCGGGCAGCTCCGCCGACGTCTCCCAGTTCGCCATCATCAACGACACCACCCGCAAGGTGAAGATCGCCATCGTCTCCAAGACCGTGGTCGCCGACGCCGCGCTCATCGACCCGGGGGTCACCGCGACCATGGACCGCGAGCTGACCGTGAACACCGGGCTGGACGCCCTGACCCACGCCGTGGAGGCCTACGTCTCCAACGCCAACGCCCCGGTCACGGACCTCTTCGCCCTGGAGGCCGTGCGCCTTGTGGGCGAGCACCTGCCCCAGGCCATGGACAACGGATCCGACATGGACGCCCGGGCCGGAATGATGCTCGGCAGCATGTACGCCGGGCTGGCCTTCTCCAACGCCATCCTGGGCGCCGTGCACAGCATGGCCCACAGCCTGGGCGGATTTTCGGACCTGCCCCACGGCGTGTGCAACGCCATCCTGCTGGACCTGGTGGCGGCCTTCAACTACGACGCCGCGCCCCGGCGCTATCAGGACGTGGCCCGGGCCCTGGCCGAGGGCCGGGGCCGGACCGCCGCCCCGGGCCGGGCCGGGGTGCTTGAGGAGCTGCGGGACTTCAAGCGCGCCCTGGGCATGGACAAGCGCCTGGGCGAGCTGGGCGTGCGCCGGGAAGACCTGGCCACCCTGGCCAAGATGGCCCTGCAGGACCCCTGCATGGTCACCAACCCCAGAAAGCCCACCCTGCAAGAGATAGAGGAACTGTATGCCCAGGCGCTCTAAGGGCACCGCCGGGCAGGCGGGCGGCCGGGACCCGGCCGAGGAAAATCACAACGGGGAAACCTTCAACCGCCTCATCGGCTTGGGCGAACGTTCGGTGCGAAAAAGCTACTACCCGGAGCTGCAGAACCGCCTGGAGGACCTGGAACGGTTCCGCACGCTGCTGGACAACATCTCCGACGTGATCTTCGTGGTCGGCGTCGCCGAGGGCACCGTGGCCGACGCCGTGGGCGCGGTGCAGGCCGTGATGGGCACCAGCGCCGAGGCCCTCAAGGGCCGCCCCCTGGACGGGCTGCTGCTGACCCAGACGGCCCAGGCCCTGGTCTCCCAGTTCCGCGAGGGCGGCACGGACGTCCGCGCCCTGCACCACACCGGCCTGCGCTGCGCCGACGGCTCCATCCGCCCCGTGGAGATCAAGGCCCACATGGCCGTGTTCGGCGGCCGCCCCTTCGGCGTGCTCGTGGCCTCGGACATCACCGACCGGATGCGCGCCGAGGAGCGGATGCGCGAGTCCGAGATCCGCTACCGCACCGTGGCCGACCACAACTACGACCTGGAATGCTGGCGCGGGCCCCAGGGCGAGATGCTCTACGTCAGCCCGTCCTCGCTGCGCGTCACGGGATACGAGCCCGAGCGCTTCCTGCGCGACGCGGGATTTCTGGAATCGCTGATCCACCCCGAGGACCGCGAGGCCTGGCGGGGCTCCATGGAGAGCGGCGAGGGCTTCGAGAGCGAGGGCTACGATTTCCGCCTGCGCCGGGCCGACGGGGTCTGGCGCTGGGCCTCGCAGGTCTGCCGCCGGGTGGTGGACCCCGAGGGCCGCAACCTGGGCCTGCGGTTTT
>CAYUIN010000222.1:0-5087 GCA_964444695.1 uncultured Desulfocurvus sp. | reverse complement strand
CCGACCGAAGGGAGAGGGCGAGCTTAGGAATGGGGAGAGCAGAGATAGAGCCCTGGCCGCCGGAGGCATTCCGTACGGCCCTCAGGCGTCCGGCTGGCCCTGACCGCCGGTGTTGTCCGGCCTAGTCCTGGTGGGACAGGCAGTCGGTGCAGGTGTTGAGTTCTTCGGGGGTGTAGGCGTCGCCGGTGGCGGCCGGGGCGGCCTCCTTCAGGATATCCAGGAGTTGTTCCAGGGACCCCAGGGGCATGGCGCCTTCCACGGCCACGCCGTTGAAGAGGTAGACCGGCACGCCCCGGAAGTTCCAGCCCAGGTATTCGCGGGCGTCGGTCTTGACGCGTTCCTTGAGGACGTCGCCTTCCACGTCGGTCTTCAGGCGCTCGGCGTCGATGCCGGGCAGGGAGGCGGCCAGTTCCAGGTAGGCGGCCTTGGGGTCGGGCTTGGCGCCGATGTCCTTTTGGGCGGCGAAGGCCTTGGAGTAGAAGTCCCAGGCCAGGTCGGAGCCTTGCAGGCCCACGGCCTCGAAGACGCGGGCGGCGTACTCGCCGGTTTCGGACATCGGGGCGTGCTTGGCCACGTAGCGGATGCGGCCGGGGTACTTGTCCTGGAGGGCCTTGATGGTCACGGCGCCGCGCGCGCAGTAGCCGCACTGGAAGTCGGTGTAGGCCACGACGGTGACGGGGGCGTCCGCGTTGCCGCGCATGGGGCGGGTGGTGTCGATGGCCGGGGTGCGGGGGTTTTTGGCCTCTTCGCGCCAGGTGTCGAAGACGGCGCGGTCGCGGCGTTCGCGGGCGCCCTGCTCCACCATTTCCAGCAGCGCGACCTTGTCCTGTCCGAGGGCCTCGGCGACGATGGACGGGTCTTCGCGCAGGACCTCGCGGATGCGGTCCTTGAGGGTGGCGTCTGTGGTGCGGGCGGCGCAGGCGGGAAGCAGCAGCGCGGCGGCCAGGGCCAGGGGAAGGAAGATGCGCATGGGAAGGCTCCGGTTGTCTGGTTTCTGCAAGGGCCCAGGTGTACGCCCCTTGGGCGCGGCCCGCAAGTCCGGGCGCGGCTCAGATGATGCCGTGCAGCGGCCCGCCGGGCGCGCCCAGGGCGTCCACGCGGCGTTCGATCTCGGGGTCGGGTTCCAGGGGCGGCGCGTGGTAGGTCTTCAGGCGCGCGTCCACGACCAGCGGCCCGGTGCAGCCCCAGTGCTTGCAGTGGGTGAAGGCGCCCGCGCCGTAGAGGTCCGTGGCCGGGTCAGAGCGGGTGAACACGGTCCACAGGAAGTTGTCCCAACTGGCCGTGCTGAAGGCGGAGTCGTCCACGCAGGCGACCAGGGGCAGGCCGGAGAGGTCGCCCGAGCGTTCCAGGGCCTTGGCCAGGCGGGTCATCAGCGGGTCGTGCTCGTCGCGCCCGCGCTTGTGGGCCGGGCCGCGTACGGCGAGGATGCCCGGGGCCATCAGGCGCGGTTCGCCGAACCCCTGGGGCAGGGTCAGCTCGGAGGGCAGCTCCGTGGCCAGGGCGCGGCGGCGCTCGCCGCAGGAGGCCCAGACCAGCTTGGAGCCCTGGTTGAGGCTGATGCCCGAGTAGTCCAGGGTATCCATGGTGGTGCGGGTGATGAAATGCAGGTCGCGGGCGAGGTCCACGCGTTCGAGCATGTGGCGCAGGAAGTCCGGGACGTCGTGTGCGGACAGGCGCGAATCGTCCTCGCGGGCGGCGATGAGCACGTATTTGGAGAGCGAGGTCTGGGTGGACCCGAGCAGGGCCATTGCGCCGGTGATGAGTTCCTGCGGGGTGCGCCGGGTGGCGTAGGGCACGTAGCGTTCGCTGCCCACGGCCAGCAGCAGCGGGTGGACCCCGGCGGCGTCCACGGCGTGGACCTCGTGGATGCCGGAGAACACGGTGGGCACCAGGGAGGCTGTCAGCTCGTGGATGAAGGTCCCGAAGACGGTGTCCTCCTGCGGCGGGCGGCCCACGGTGGTGAAGGGCCAGACCGCGTCCGGGCGGTGGAACACGGCGTCCACCTCCAGCACGGGGAAGTCGTGGGCCAGGCTGTAGTAGCCCAGGTGGTCGCCGAAGGGGCCCTCGGGCTTGCCCGTGCCGGGGACGATATGGCCCTGGATGCAGAAGTCGGCCTGGGCGGGCACGGGCAGCGCGCCGTCGCGGCGGATCATGGGCATGCGGTGCCCGCCCAGGGCCCCCGCGAAGAAGACCTCGGGCATGCCGTCGGGCAGGGGCATCACGGCGGCCAGGGTCATGGCGGGCGCGCCGCCCACGAAGACGCTCACGGGCAGGCGCTCGCCGCGCGCCAGGGCCTCGGCGTGGTGGTGGCCCAGGCCGCGATGGATCTGGTAGTGCAGGCCGACCTCGGCGTCTTGGGCGTAGTCGTTGCCCGAGAGCTGGACGCGGTACATGCCCAGGTTGGAGGCGCCGTAGCCGGGGCGGGCCGGGCTTTCGGAGTAGACCTGGGGCAGGGTCACGTAGGCCCCGCCGTCCATGGGCCAGGACTTGAGCTGCGGCAGGTCGGAGACCTTGGCGCGGCGGGCCAGGGCCGGGCCGTCGGCCACGGTGCGCGGCAGGGCGTGGACCAGGGCCAGGGGCGTGCGGGCGTAGCGCCAGGGGCGGCGCAGGGCGGCCAGGGGATCGACCTTGAGGGCGAAGAGGCGTTCCAGGGTGGGCAGGGTGTCGCGGAAGATCCAGCGCAGGCGGCCTAAGGTGCCGAAGACGTTGGCGGCCATGGGGAAGCGGCAGCCGCGCACGTTCTCGAAGAGCAGCGCGGGCCCGCCTGCGGCGAAGACGCGGCGCTGCACGGCGCCGATCTCCAGGTCCGCGTCCAGGGGCGCGGCGATGCGCACCAGTTGTCCCGCCCGCTCCAGGTCCCGCAGGCAGTCCTGCATATTCCGATAGCCCATTGCGCCTCTTCCTGCCGTTTGTTATCGTTCCAGGCCAGAATCGGAATGTGCCTCAGCCCCGGCGGCTTTGGCAAGGCCCGTGGCCCGTTCCGCGCCCCCGCGCCACCGCAGACCATCTCCGGAGGAATACCATGACCCGCCTTCTCGCCCCGCTTCTGGCCCTCGTCTTCGTCCTTTCCCTGGCCGCAGCCAACGTCGGCGCCCAAGACCCGGCGCGGGGCGAGGCCATCGCCAAGGGCTGCAAATGCCACGGCACCGAGTTCTACGGCGAGGAGCCCGGGGAGATCGTGGAGCAGCTGATGGCCTTCAAGCAGGGCAAGCGCTTCAACAAGATCATGCAGAAGAAGGCCGAGGGCCTTTCCGAGCAGGACATGCAGGACGTGGCGGCCTGGTTCGCCAGCCAGTCCAAGTAGCGCTCCGGCCCCGGCCAAGGAAAACGGGCCCGGCGCTTCGTGCGCCGGGCCCGTTTTGCGTTGCGCGCCGGGGGCCGCTCAGCCCTGCGGAGCGGGTGCGGGCGCGGGTTCCGGCGCGGGCGGGGCTTCGGGCGCGGGCGCCGGAGCCGGGGCCGGGGCGTGCTGGTCGCGGGGTTCGCCCGGGGCCGGGGGCGGCCCTTCCTGGAAGCTGGCGCCGCCCCAGCCCGCCATGACCACCACCGGCACGCTGGTGCCGCCCATGCGCCGGAAGATGGCGTGGTTCCTGGCGATGCGGATCTGGTAGACGATGCGCTCCACGAGCCCGGTCTCCTGCTTCAGCAGCCCGGCCAGGATGCTGGTGGGGAACGCCGTGCGGAACGGCACGCCGTTTTCCACGGCCTTGTGCAGGGCGATGATCCGCTCCACGTCCGTGGAATTTTCGGAGACGGGGATGTAGGCCACGTCGCCGGGCAGGTTGGCCGCCAGGTCCATCACCGCGCGGCGGCAGTGCGGGCACGAGGGCGAGAAATAGATGTACATCCGGGCGTTCTCCGGCCCGTACACGGCCCAGCCCGGGCCGTCCGAGGCCAGGCCCAGGAGGTTGGGCGTCAGGGCCATGAGCCAGACGACGGTGAGCACCGTCCCGGCCAGGGAGCGCTCGCCCCCGGCCTTTCGCAGGCACAGCCAGACCAGCAGGAAACCGCTCCCGGCGATGAGGCAATTGCCGCACGGCGCCATGAAGGCCATGATCGTCAGCAGCACGGCGTCCGCCGCCAGGCCGACGCTGGCCAGGACCAGGGCCGCGGCGGGCATGGCCAGGGAGGTCGCCGCCAGCAGCGCGAACCCGCCCGCGCCCCACCACCACAGGGACAGGCCCAGCAGCGTCCAGTCGCTGTACAGGTCGCAGCCGGAGGTGACGCAGATGCGCTCCGCCCAGCCGAAGGCCGCCAGCACGCAGAACAGCGCGCCGGTCACGGAAAAGATGACCGCCAGGCGGCGGGCCATGCCGTCGTATTTCTTGCTTCCCAGAACCACGGGTGCCTTCCTGGTTGGGGCGTCGCGCAACGGGCCGCTGCCCGTGCATGGATGTGGTCGCAGTCCCGGGCGCGATTGTCAAGCCGTGCCGGGGCTGCGGCTGGCGGGGCGCCCCGGCGCGCCCGGGGGCGTGTCGGCCAACGGCCGCCGCAGCGAGCCGCAGCGGGCAGGCGCTCGTCGACGCGCCCTAGGGCTTGATGATCGCCCGCACGGGCTTGTCCGCTCCCGGCGCGGGGGTCTGGACGCCCTGTCCGGGCTGGGCCGCCTGCCCGCCCGAAGCGGACTGGTCGGCCGGGGCCTGGGTCGTCTCGGCCACCGGCGGCGGGGACTCGGGGCTGTTGGAGACCATGGCCGACGCCGGAACCGGGGCGCACAGGGCCGCCAGCACAAGCGCCGTGGCGGCGAGGATCGTCAGTCGTCTCATGCGGGGCCTCCTAGTCCGTCAGCGGATACGGGGTGTTGGCATACAGCAGGAACCCCAGGGACAGGTCGTCGAAGGTCGCCGCGTTGTTGAAGCTGTCCTGGGGGATCAACCGCCCGTAGGCGTGCAGCCCGACCTCCGGGCGGCCCGAGGGCCAGCCCGTGGGATCGGCGGGCCAGTCGGCGCTGTTGGGCGTCAGGAACTCCTGGGTGCGGATGGTGCCGCCGTCGGACAGCAGGCGGATGTCCGCCGCGGGCAGGGCCGCGATGGCCGTGGTGTTCACGGCGTCCCACTTGCACTGGCGCAGGGTGCCGTCCACGGCGTAGG
>CAYUIN010000221.1:0-5093 GCA_964444695.1 uncultured Desulfocurvus sp. | reverse complement strand
GACACCGTGGCCCGCGTGCGCGAGGCCCTGGGCAAATACGGCACCGACATCCTGGCCGAGACCCGGCGCATCGACACCGGGCGCCTGGGCATCCCCGTGTTCCTCTCCGTGACCGGCGAGGCCGCGCGCCGCGTGATGCCCACCCGCAAGCAGATGGGCAAGGGCGCCTCGGCCATCCAGGCCGAGGCCTCGGCGCTGATGGAGCTCACCGAGCGCTACAGCTACTTCACCTTCTGGGACCGCCGCCCCGGCTTCACCGAGGCCACCTGGTCCGAGGCCCAGGCCCTGTGGCCGGACCGGGTCATGCCCCTGGCCGAGGTCCTGCGCGCCACCGGGGACTCGCTGTCCGAGGCAGACGCCCTGCGCGTGCTGGACCTGCACCGCTGGGCCTTCTACCCGGCCACCAACATCTCGCGCAGCCGGGAGGAGTACGTCCCCCTGGACCTGTTCAAGAAGCTCAACGAATTCAACGGTTCCAGCGCTGGCAACACCCCGGAGGAGTCCATCTTCCAGGGCGCGGCCGAGCTGGTGGAGCGCCACGTCAGCGCCGTGTCGGACCGCACCCGGCCGACCATGCCGACCATCGATCCGGCCAGCTGCGACGACCCGGTGCTGGCCGAGCTGATCCGCGCCTTCACGGACAACGGCATCCGCATCTGGCTCAAGGACATGAGCCTGGGCATGCCCGTGCCCACCGTGGCCGCCCTGGCCCACGACCCGGCCACCTTCCCGGACAAGAGCGAGATCGTGTACACCGCCGGGACGGCCTCCTCCCCGGCCAAGGCCGCCATCCGCGCCCTGACCGAGATCGCCCAGCTGGGCGGGGACTTCGAGACCGGCGCCAACTACGAGGCCTCCGGCCTGCCCAAGTACACCGAGCCCGGGCAGTTCGCCTGGCTGACCGAAGGCCCCGCGGTGCCGCTGTCCAGCCTGCCCGGCGTGGAGCATCCGGACATCCTGCGCGAGCTGCGCGGGCTGACGGACGGCCTGGAGCGCCTGGGATTCTCGCTGTACAGCGTGGACACCCGCTGCGAGGAGCTGGGCCTGCCCGCCAACTACCACTTCGTGCCGGGCTTCCTGTTCCGCGAGCGCACCGAGCGCACCAGCCTGGGGATGTTCGTGGGCCGCGTGCTGGCCGAGGAGGCGCCCCTGGACGAGGCCGAGGCGGGCCTGGACGTGCTGGCCGAGATCTACCCCGGGGCCCATTTCCTGCCGCTGCACCGGGGCCTGGCCGCCCTGCGCGGCGGGGACCTGGACGGGGCCGCCGCCCTGTTCGCCGAGGCCGAGCCCCTGCAGGACGACGCCGAGGATCAGGCCCTGTGCGCCTTCTACCAGGCCTACGCCCTGACCCAGTCCGGCGAATTCGCGGGGGCCATGCCGCACCTGGACCGCGCCCTGCGCCTCACGGACGAGGTCAAGGAGTACTTCAACCTGCGCGGCGTGGCCCGCTTCAAGGCCCAGGACTACGCGGGCGCGGCCGAGGACTTCCAGGCCGCCCTGAACCTGGACAGCGGCTCGGCCATGGACCTGGCGAACCTGGGGCTGTGCTTCAAGTTCCAGGGCAAGCGGGACCAGGCCCTGCACTGCCTGGCCTCGGCCCTGGAGCTGGACGACTCGCTGGGCTTCGCCCGGACGCACCTGGAAGAGCTGCTCGGAGCCTAGCCCCGCCCGCCGGGACGCCGCCCGCCCCGCGCCGGGCGACCCCGCCCCGGCAGGCGCTAAGGCCCTAAAAGCCGAAGCTTTTTACCACATGCTTTTTCTCGGGATTTTGCGCCGCAGCCCATTGACAAAAACGCCCCGGCGTAATTAGAATCCCGTAACATTTTCGCAGCCGAATCGGTTGCGGATTCCCCGCAGGAGTTGAGCAGCGGTAGCTGCTTATTCAATAGGCTGTCCGGGAGCTCCCCGGACTTGATTGACACTGACTCTGGTCAGTTGTAGAACGCGCAGACGTTCAAAATCATCCAAGGAGGACGATCATGGCCACTGTGGAATTCAAGGGCAAAACGTTCGAGATCGACGAGGACGGCTTCCTGCAGAAGTTTGAGGACTGGAACCCCGAGTGGGTGGAGTTCGTGAAGGAGTCCGAGGGCATCAAGGAGCTCACCGACGAGCACCAGAAGGTCATCGACTTCCTGCAGGACTACTACAAGAAGAACGGCATCGCCCCGATGGTCCGCATTCTGTCCAAGGTCACCGGCTTCAAGCTGAAGCACATCTACGAGCTGTTCCCCTCCGGCCCCGGCAAGGGCGCCTGCAAAATGGCCGGCCTGCCCAAGCCCACCGGCTGCGTCTGATCCCAGACGACCGCTTTGCAAGCAAAGGGCGGAAGCGCAAGCTTCCGCCCTTTTTTCGCGCCCGCGCGCCACGAAAAAGGGGCCGCGCGGCCCCCGGACAGTCCCCTGCTCCCCGCCCGGCCCGCGCCGGGCCGCAGCGGGGCTAGCGCGCCCCGGCCTTGCCCGCCTGGCCCTTCTTGGCAGCCTTGCGCTCCGCCAGCATCCTGCGCTCCAGTTCCTGCTGCTCCTCGAAGAACCGGGCCTTCTTCTTCTCGAAAATCATCGCCGTGCGCAGCAGGGAGACCACGAAGGCCACCATGCTGACCACCACCACCAGGCCCTTCTGGATGTTCCAGCGCTGGCCCTCGATGGCCTGGGAGATCCAGGTGATCTGCCACTTCTCGGCCACGAACACGCCCACGGGCATGGACAGAAGCGCCAGGCCCAGGCCGATGATCTCCAGCCACATGAAGCTCTTGCCCAGCAGCAGCACGAACAGCGTGGAGTCGCGCACGATCTTCAGCGTCACCAGGCGGCTGGACAGCTTGCCCAGCTTGTCGTCCACCTGCTTGAAGAACTCGTGGCTCATGCGGAAGTTCTTGGCCACCTTGAAATGCTGCTGCTTGACCCAGTTCAGCTTGGTCACGCAGAAGTTGAAGTCCTTGTTGAATTCCCTGAGCGCGCGCGGGAACGGGAACCAGGAGATGTCCTCGTGGATGCGCTTGAGGCGGTCGCGGAAGAATTCCGCCTGCTTGGACAGGGTGCGTATCTCGGCCTCAACCTTGTCCCGCAGGGCCTTGGCCAGGCGCACCCGGCCCGAGGTCAGCTTGTGGAAGGCCACGAAGTTCTCGGTGTGCTCCAGCTGCAACAGGGCCGCGATCTGGCGCTTGGACTTGTGGTCGAATTCGTGGTCCTTGCCGAACCAGTCCTCGATCTCCTCCATCAGCTCCTTCAGCTTGGTCACGCTCTCCTTGGCCACGGCCGAGGACTGCGTCCAGCGCGAATACAGCACCGAGAGGATCTGCACGAAACCGCGCTCCATCTCGGGGTCGATGATGATCCGGTTGAAGAGGTTCGGGTTGTCGTCCACCAGCTGGTCCAGGATGCCCACGGCGTGTTCCGAGAAGCCCATCTTGACCATGCTCGCGGCCTGGCGGTACAGCGGCTCCTCCCATTTGGGGCACAGCTTGCGGGCATCGCGGTACAGGGCCATGGCCTGGTCGAAGCGGCCCTGGACCTCCAGGGCCCGGCCTTGCAGATACTTGTGGTAGGCGTAGTGCAGGGGCACGTCGCCCAGCAGCTCGGCCTCGCGCCAGTAGTCCACGGCGCGGTCCAGGTCGCCGCGTTCCAGGGCCAGGAAGCCTTGCAGGGTGCGGAAATGAAAATCGCGCGGGTTGCGCAGGGCGCCCTGCTTGGCCATCTGCTCCGCCGTGCCCGCGTCGCCGCCGAGCATGATCTCCAGGGCCTTCTGGTGCGGCTTGTCCTCCGGGGGCAGCAGCTTGGTAAGCCCGGCGGGCAGGTCCTTGCCGTGGGAGCGCCAGATGAGCGGCATGGTGCGCAGCTGCGAGATGGCGTTGATCTCGAACACGGCCTGCAACAGCGTGGCGGCCCGGCCCGAGCCGCGCAGCAGCGGGCCCATGCTCTCCACCGGGTCCTCGCGCAGCTCCTCGCCCAGCTCGGCCAGCCCCGTGTTGATGTCCGGCAGGTTCATCTCCGAGATGGTCTTCCAGGGCGCGGGGTTGAGGTCCACCAGATGGCGCGAGGGGCATTCGGACTCCGTGTGCGAACGCTGCCCGCAGTAGAAGCAGGGCCGCTGCCCGCCCACCAGCAGCGCCACGGGCAGGGTCACGGACAGGGTGCCCCGGTCCTCCTCGGCCTGGTCGTCGGCCAGGTGCACGTAACACCAGTCCGTGAGCTTGTTGCGCTCGAAGCTGTAGCTGACGTCCTTGATCCGGAAGCGGTCGCCCAGCAGATAGGCCGTGCGGTAGGACATGTGCGGGAAGTCCGGCGCCATCTTGTCCCAGTCCAGGGGCACCTTCTTGGGCAGATCCTCGTTGAACTGGAAGCCCACCTTCTCCACGGCGGCCATGACGCTGGGCCAGTAGACGCAGTCCTCGCACTCCTTGGCCTGCTGGATCATGGACAGGATCTCGCGGCACCACAGGATCAGGCTCTTGTAGTTGTCCAGCTCGAAGATCAGGTAGTTGTTGTGCAGGATGTACTTGAGCTTGAGGCGCTTTAAAATCTGCTCCAGGGCCGTGAAGAACTTGGGCCAGCCCTCGATGAACCGCTTGTCCAGCGGGTTGCCCAGCGGCCGCAGGATGAAGAACCAGCCCAGGGAGGACTTGAAGCCGATGCGCGGGTCGCCGGAGAGCAGGTGCCAGTGGGCCGAGGCCAGGCCCGTGATCTGGCGGTCCACCTTCTCCAGCATGATGCCCGGGGTGTTCTCCACGTCGGGACGCAGCTTGGGGTGCACCCAGACCTGGAATTCGTCCGGGGCCATGGCCTGCTGCGCGAACAGGTCCGACGTGATTGACAGGGCCATCTCCTGCTGGAATCCTATCATCAGGTTCGTCGGCAGGATCTGGATGAAAACCGGCAGTTCGTTGAGATTCGCCCAGACCTGCAGCCGCGCCGTCGCCTGGAACACGTCCTTGGACCAGAAGAACCACAAGGCCTGGTTCGGGGCTTCGTTGATCTGAATGCCGCCGTAGTCGCGGAAGGTCGAGGGAATGGCGTCGGACAGCTGGCCGGACCAGACCATCCACACGGCATAGCCGGTGGACGACATCCTGTACTCGTGCAGGGTCGGAAGGT
>CAYUIN010000220.1:0-5097 GCA_964444695.1 uncultured Desulfocurvus sp. | reverse complement strand
CCTGGCCGAGGGCGGGGCCCTGGGCCCCTGGTTCCAGGAGCTGGACGCCGCCCGGAGCGTGCCCGCCGGGCCGCCCGAGCACCACGGGCGGGACGACGTCCTGGAGCACACGGCCCGGACCATGGACCTCCTGGCCGGGGACGAGCTGGCTTGCTGGATGGCCCTGACCCACGACCTGGGCAAGACGGCCACCCCGGCGGACAAGCACCCCGCCCACCACGGCCACGACCGCCTGGGCGTGCCCCTGGCCGAGGCCCTGGGCCGCCGCCTGTCCCTGCCCACCCGGTTCATCGAGGCCGGGCGCCTGGCCGCCGCGTGGCACATGGTCGCCGCGAGCTACCCCGAGCTGCGCCCCGGCACCCGGGTGGACCTGCTGGAGGCCGCGCACCGCGCCCGCCTGACCCCGGAGCTGTTCCGCCTGGTGCGCGCCGACCACGGGCGCGACCACGCCGCCCAGGCCCTGGCCGAGCTGGAGATCATGACCGGCGTCAGCCTGCCCGAGGCCTGGCGCGACAAGGGCCCCGAGTCCGGCGCGCACCTGCGCGAGCTGCGCGCCAAGGCCCTGGCCGACCACGCAAAAAAGCGCGGCTGAGCGCCGCGCTCCCGCGTCTTTCCTCCCGAAGCCCCCTGCTCCACGGCGCGCCGCGACCGGCGCCGGACCGCGCGCCTACAGGCCCACGGTGCGGCGCAGGAAGCCGTCCAGGCCCTCCACGTAGCTGGCCCCGGTATCCAGCCAGCCCCGCGAATGGTCGCCCCGCATGGGCAGGAAGCATTTCAGGCCGTCGTGGGCCTCGTAGAGCCGCTGCCCCATGACGAAGGGCACTACGTCGTCGTCGCGGCTGTGGGCCACCAGCAGCGGGCAGCGGACCCCCGCCAAGTGCGAGAGGGTGTCGAAGCGGATGCGCGCCAGAAAGCGCGGCAGCAGCGGATAGAACCGCCGCCCCAGGTCCGCGATGGAGGTGAAGGTGGATTCGAGGATCAGCGCCGCCGGGCCGCGCCGCGCCGCCAGCCAGGCGGCCACGCCCCCGCCCAGGGAGCGGCCCATGAGCACGATGCGCTCCGGGGCCTCGCCGCGCTTGGTCGTCAGGTAGTCCCAGGCCGCCTCGGCGTCGCGGTACAGCCCGGCCTCGCGGGGCCGCCCGCCGGACTTGCCGTAGCCCCGGTAGTCGAACAGCAGGACGTTCAGCCCCAGGCCGTGCAGCAGGGCCACGGTCTCCAGGCGGTGGGAGATGTTGCCCGCGTTGCCGTGGCAGAACAGCACCGTGCCCCGGGCGTCCTCGCCGGGCACGTACCAGCCGTGCAGGCCCACGCCGTCGCGGGTGACGATGTGCACGTCCTCGTAGGCCAGGCCCACGTCGGACGGCCTGCCGTCCAGCTCGCGCAGCGGAAAAAAGACCATCCGCTCCTGGAAGACCCAGACCCAGCCCATGACTGCCGCGAGAATGACGATCAATAACGCCGCTATCTGCACGGGCGGCGACCTCCCTTGCCTTGTCCGGGTCGGTTTGCGGACGGCGCGCGTCCTGCCGCCCGATTGTCTCAAAAACTTTGACAGAAAATTTCAAATGGGGCTATAACTTTGGAGAAGAACTGCACGTTAGCGGGCCCCGGCGGCCCGATGAGACGGTGAATCAAGGAGGAAATCCATGAGACTGCTTACCCGTTCCGACTTCGACGGCCTTATCTGCGCCGTCCTGCTCAACGAGCTTGGGCTCATCGACGAATGGAAATTCGCCCATCCCAAGGACCTGCAGGACGGGACCATCGAAGTCAGCGAGAACGACATCCTGGCCAACGTGCCCTACGTCAAGGGCTGCGGGATGTGGTTCGACCACCACGCCTCCGAAGCCGCCCGCCTGGGGACGGACTTCGAGTTCAAGGGCTCCTACAAGCAGGCCCCCAGCGCCGCCCGCGTGATCTGGGACTACTACGGCGGGCACGAAAAGTTTCCCAAGGAATTCGACGAGATGATGCTGGCAGTCGACAAGGTCGACGACGCCCAGCTGACCGAGGACGAGATCCTCAACCCCACGGGCTGGATCCTGCTCGGCTACATCATGGACCCGCGCACCGGCCTGGGCCGTTTCCGGGACTACCGCATCAGCAACTACCGGCTGATGGAAGACCTGATCGAGTACTGCCGGGCCATGCCCGTGGAGAAGATCCTCGAGCTGCCCGACGTGCAGGAGCGCGTGGTCCGCTACAGGGAGCAGGAGAAGCTGTTCAAGCAGATGCTGCTGGACAACTCCTCGGTCAAGGGCAACGCCGTGATCATCGACCTGCGCGACCAGGACACCATCTACGCGGGCAACCGCTTCATGATCTACGCCCTGTTCCCGCAGGTGAACGTCTCGGTCCACATCCTGTGGGGCCTGAACAAGCAGAACACCGTCTACACCGTGGGCAAGAGCATCGTGAACCGCTCCAGCAAGACCAACGTCGGCAAGCTGATGCTCAAGTACGGCGGCGGCGGCCACGAGGCCGTGGGCACCTGCCAGGTGGAGAACGAGCGCGCCGTCCAGGTCCTCGACGAAATCATCGGCCAGATCAACTCCGACGGCTGATTCCTCCTCCCGTCATCGAGCTGCGACTAAAAAGCCCCCGCATTGCGGGGGCTTTTCCTTGTCCATGCGCGGCGCCAGGGCGCCCGGCCCGTGCCCGGCTACATGATCAGCCGCAGGCTGTCCGCCAGGACCTCGAAGCGGAATTCGCGGCCCGTGCCGCCCCACTCGCCGTCCAGTTGCAGCGGGGCCTCGCCGTCGCAGGCGATGGTGAAGGCCCGGCTCTTGTGGAACACGCCCGTGGTCGGCGCCACCTTGAGCGCGGCGGCAGCCAGGGCCTTGAGGGACGCCAGGCGCGGCAGGTCGTAGGACCGCACGTGCAGGTACGGGTCCGCCAGCTCGCCCCGGTTGACCCGCAGCCCGTAGCCGTAGAACGGATGCTTGGAAACGATGGTCGCCAGCGGACGGCGCACCCGGCGCACCGCCCCGCCGCCCGCGTCGCGGATCTCCAGGTCTACGGGCCGGAAGCTCGCCAGGGCCGCGCCGAAGGCCAGGGCGTAGCGCCCCAGGCCCTTTTTCGGGCCCACGGCCAGCTCGCCGTACTTGCGCACCGTGAGCGCGTCGATGCCCAGGCTGGCGAAGAACGCCTTGCGCGCGCCGTCCAGCAGCAGGACGCCCACGGGCGTCCCCGCGCCGCGCCGCACCCGGTCCAGGTAGCCGTCCAGCCCCGGGCCGATGCCCAGCGCGGCGGCCAGGGCGTTGCCCGTGCCGAAGGGCAGGTAGCCCAGCGCCGCCCGCCCGCGCTCGCTGTTCAGGGCGTCGGTGAAGGTCCCGTCGCCGCCCGCCACCAGCAGCACCCCGAACTCCCGCGAGGCCTGGCCCACGCAGTCGCGGAACTCCGGCGCGGACCCGCAGTCCAGGCCCAGCACCGGCGCCCTCAGGCTGCGCGAAATGCCGCCCAGCCGCTCGCGCTGCCCCTCGCGGCGCAGGCGCCCGGCAGCGGGATTGGCCACGATGGCCACCCCGCCCTGGCGGCGGGAAACGGGAAACACAGGATGCGTCATGCCCATGGCGGTCCTCCAGCATCGGCGAGATCGGCGCGTCCGGCGGCGCGCGGCTGCGCCGCCGGTCCCGGCAGGGAACCCCCAACCTACCGCGCCCGCAAAATTTGTGTCAACGAAACGGCGAAAATGTAACAAACCCATGTCGCCCCGCCGACGCCGCCCGGGCTAGCACGGCTATTGCAACCGTTTGCGGCCGGGGCGGCCCCGGGGCAAATTCTGCCCCGCCCCGCCCCGGCCCGCTGTCCGCAACCCTTTTGCCCGGTGCCCGCCCCGCATGAAGAAACCCCTCGTCTCCGTCGTCATCCCCGTGCTCAACCTGTGGGACATGACCTCGGCCTGCCTGCGCAGCCTGAGGGAGCGCACGCCGGGCGACAGGGTCGAGGTGCTGGTGGTGGACAACGGCTCCTCGGACGCCACCCCGGCCGAGTGCCCGGGCCTGGGGCTGGGGCTGTTCGGGGAGCGCTTCGCCTACCTGCGCCTGGAGCGCAACATCAACTTCGGCCCGGCCTGCAACCTCGGCGCGTCCGAGGCCTCCGGGGAGTTCCTGTTCTTCCTGAACAACGACACCCTGCTGACCGACGGCTGGGCCGACCCGCTGCTGCAGGCCTTCCGCGAGGACCCGCGCGCGCAGGCCGTGGGCCCGCTGTGCCTGTTCCCGGACAGCGGGAGGGTGCAGCACCTGGGCATCGCCTACACCGGCTCCCTGGGCGTCTGCCACCCGTACTTCCTGTTCCCGGGGGAGCACCCCGTGGTCCGGCGCAGGCGCAGGCTCCAGGCCGTGAGCGCCGCCGCGCTGATGCTCCGCACCCGCGTGTTCCGGGACCTGGGCGGCTTTTTCCCCGGGTACGCCAACGGTTTCGAGGACATGGACCTCTGCTGCCGGATCCGCCGGGCCGGGGGCAGGCTGGTGCAGGAACACGCCAGCGTGGTGCTGCACTGGGCCAGCAAGACCCCCGGGCGCAACAGCCGCGACGCCGAGAACATGCGGCTGATCAACGAGCGCTGCGGCGGGTGCTTCAAGCCGGACCTGCACCGCTTCGCGCGGGAGGACGGCTTCCTGTGCAGGCTGACCCCGTGGCTGGAGATGATCCTCTGCGAGGAGCCCGGGGCCCTGGCCGGGCTGGACGCCCTGGACTCGGAACAGGACATCCGCTGCGCCCTCGCGGCGCATCCGCTGTGGGCGGAGGGCTACGAGAAGGCGGCGGGCCTGCTCTCCCGGCAGGGGCGCTTCGAGGAGGCGGCCGAGATGCTGTTTTTCTGCGCGCACCACTTCCCCGAGCCGGGGCGGCTGAAGCGCCTGGCGGCGCTTTCGGCCCGGGCCGGGAAGGCGGACTGGGCCGCCCACGCCACCACCAGGCTGGCCGGGATACTCGAGGCCCTGGCCGACCCCGCCGGGCTCATGCGGCGGGCCAGAGGCGTCCGCGACTGGGCGCGCGCCGAAAACGACGCCGAACTCGCCGCCCTCTTCGAGGACTGGCTGCGCGCCAACGGGCAATGACGCCCGGCCCGCCCGCGCAGGCCCCGGGAGCCCG
>CAYUIN010000219.1:0-5133 GCA_964444695.1 uncultured Desulfocurvus sp. | reverse complement strand
TCCCAGGCCTTGGAGACCCAGTAGGCCGTGGCCCAGATCATCAGCGCGGCGGCCTGGGTGTCGTTCAGGCGCTTGATCTTGGCTTCGAGGTTGGCCTTGGACGCGCCGTGCTTGGTGTGCAGCATGTTCAGCTCGCAGGCGTCCTGCACGCGCAGTTGCAGGTAGGCCAGGCGGGACTGGTCGGGCAACAGCTTCACGTCCTTGTGGGCTTCGAGGATGGTCTTCAGTTCGGGGGTCGAGAACTGGCCCCGGATGGCGTTCATGGAACGGAAGAAGGTATCCACGGCCCAGGGCACGACGAATTCCGCCCCGGCGCTTTTCGTCCGGAAATATTCCTTGAGCCACTGTTCGTGCTCGTCGGATACCCGTGCTGCGACCTGCGGCATGCGTCAGCCCCCTTTTGCCCGGAGCCCGCGCCGGAAGCGGACTCTCAAGATTCTTGCCAGCATATGCTTTCCTTTCTAAATCACAGATTCAAGACTTTGTCTAGAAAAAATGACCCTTGCGTGGGCCGGAAAACGGCACCGGGCCTGGACGCGCGGAAAATGCAACACAAATCCTGCGCCCCGGGCGCGGACCAGGCGCGGGGGCCGGGCCGTGCGCCGGGCGCGGCGCGGCCCGGAGGCGGGGAGCAAAACGGGCAGGAGGAGAATTTGGGCGCGGATGCCGCGGGGAAACGGCGACGCCCGTGATGGATCAGGGCGCGGGGGGCGCGGCGGGCGCGGAGCCGTCCGGCACGGCGATGCGGTACATCACGGGCCACAGCTTGCCCGTCAGCAGCAGGCGGTCCGTGCCGGGGTCCCAGGCGATGCCGTTGGCCACGGCGTCGGGCACCAGGCCCTGGGGCACCAGCTCCGAGAGGTCCAGGCGCAGGCGGACCCGGCCGCTGTGCGGGTCGATGACCACCACGTCCGGCGTGAGCCAGACGTTGGCCCAGATCTCGCCGCGCACCCATTCCAGCTCGTTCAGGCGCTCCACCGGGCGCCCGCCGTCGCGCACGGGCAGCCGCCGCAGGGGCTCGAAGCTCACGGGGTCGCGGAAGGTCAGCTCCGGGGAGCCGTCGCTCATCACCAGCCGCCGCCCGTCCCAGGCCAGGCCCCAGCCCTGCCCCGCGTAGCGCGCCCCGGGCCGGGGCAAAAAGTCGTCCAGCCCGTAGCGCAGCAGCCGCCCGGAGGTCCACGTCAGCCACAGCAGGGTCCCGTCCACGGCGGTCGCGCCCTCGCCGAACAGGGCCGGGTCCGCCGCCGCGCGGCGCAAAAGCGCGCCGCTGTCCGGGTCCAGCTCGCGCAGCCAGGAGGCGCCCCGGCGGCCCGTGGTCTCGTACAGCCGCCCCCGGTCGAACAGCAGGCCCTGGGTGAAGGCCCCGGGATCGTGCTCCATGCGCTGCAACACGCGCGGCCGGACCACGGGAGCCGATGCGGCGACGCCGCCGTCTCCTGCACTAGCCGCCGCCGCCGTCCATACCAGCACGGCGCAAAGCGCAACGATGCACGGCGGCCAATGAAGGAACGCCGCCATGCGCCGCGAAGCCCCGGCAACGGCGCCGCCGCGCCGGGCCAGCCCCCCTGCGGACGCCCCCCGGCGCTGCACAACGGCCCTGGCCACAGCGTCCGATACGACGCCACGCAACACCGCCACGGCCCGCACTGCGCGCCCCGCAGGCGCCTTACTCTTGTATGTTGTATGCGACCACATGAGATTCATGGAAAAAAGTGTTTGACTTCTGTTCCCCTTCCATCCATGAAGGGAAAGTCATCCAAGCGTCGCGCGGGGGTTTCTCGCGACGTTGACCGGGTGTGCGTCTCTTTCCATTTTCAAGGAGTTTTTCAGAAATGTCCAAGTCCATTTACGTTGGCAACCTGCCCTGGAGTGCAACCGAAGAGGAAATCCGCGATCTGTTCGCCCAGTTCGGCGGCGTTTCCTCCGTCAAGCTGATCTCCGACCGCGAGACCGGCCGCCCGCGCGGCTTCGGCTTCGTTGAAATGGAGGACGCGGAAGCCGACAAGGCCATCGAGGCCCTGGAAGGCGCCGAGTTTGGCGGACGCACTCTGCGCGTGAACGAGGCGAAGCCCAGGCAGCCGCGTCAGCCCCGCAGGTGGTAAGCCGACCCCCAAAGCTTTTGGGCCCAAAAAAGCCCGCCTCGTCGCACGACGGGGCGGGCTTCCGAATTTCTGCGGGGCGCGGCGCTCCGCCCCGGGCGCGGGGCTAATTGTCGCCGCCGGGCTTCACGTCCCGGCCCAGCTGCGCCAGCTTGGCGCGGATGTACGACGCCGCCAGGTCCCCGCTGTCGCCGGAGCCGGACATCTCGCGCCCGTAGGCCGCCAGGTCCTCCACGATCTGCCGCTCCATGCGCGCGGATTCCAGGAACATCACGTACACCAGGCACAGCGCCGCGTTGTTCTCCTGACTGCCGTCGCACAGCTGCGCGACCTGCTCGGCGGGCACCGTCTCGAAAAACCGCTCGACGAACATCCCGACCCACTTCTCGTACAGCTCGGCCATCAGCGGCGGCACAAGCTCCGCCGCGCGGCCCGCCGCCTCGGGGTCCACGTTCATGGTCACGCCCAGAAACTCGGCCACGGCCTCGGCGCGCCGGTCGTCCCCCTGGTCCAGCCGTTCCAGGACCACGGAGCGCACGTGCTCGCGCAGGGCGTTTTCCGACAGGCTCACGAGCGGTTCTCCGGCGCCTCGGACCCGAAGGTCGAGTTGGGGCAGGTGTGGGACTGCATGCAGACCTCGCAGCCGCCGCGATAGGGCATCGGGGTGTACACCGCGAACTGGCGGTTGAGCGCGCCCACATGCGGGTTCCACTCCAGGTCCATCTCGTCCATGAAGTCCAGGACCTCCTCGCCCGGGCGCGGCAGCGGCGTGCAGTGCTCCTCCAACTCGGGGATCAGGCTCTGGGCGGCGCTCATGACCAAGGTAATGGCCAGGTTGTGCAGGAACATCCCGGTCTTCTCGCCCTCGGCCCAGCCTTCCTCCACGGCGTCCTCGACGCCCTCGGTCAGCCAGACCAGGAGGAAGCCGTCGTCCCCTTTCGCCGTGGACGGCACCAGGCGGTAGGCGTGCAGGCGGTCCTTCCAGTCGTCCCAACAGGCTTCCAGCCGTTCCAGCAGATCGCCCTCGATGCGCGACTCGCCGCACAGCTCCATGAAATACATGAAATCGAAGGACGGCTCGGCCTTGACGGGCTTCACTTGCAGCTTGCTCACATGCGTCTCCTGATAGATTGGGCTCGGGCGCGCGGCCCGTGAAAAGGCTCCATATCCTCTTTGCGCGCCGGGCTCAACCCGTTGCCCACACCCCGGCGCCCCCGGCCCGGCCCGCCCCCTTCCCCCGGCGGGCGGGCTGGTGTACCCTGCCCTGGCGCGCAGCGCCTCGCGAAAAATCCAACCAGGACCAGGCCATGCCCCTGCTTTGCTGGATCGGAAACCCCTACTTCGCCGCCGGACTGGCGGACCACGGCTGGACCGTGCGGCTCATCGAGCGCCGCAGCCCCGTGATCACCACCTGGGACGACGTGCTCGCGGCCTGCGGCGGCGCGCCGGACGCCGTGGTCCTGGCCGACGCCAGCCTGCCGCCCATCCTGGCGGGCGTGGAGCGCTGGCCCTGCCTCACCGCCGCCCATTTCGTGGATACCCACATCCACTCCTGGCACCCGCTCTACGCCCAGGCCTTCGACCTGGCCTCCGTCAGCCTGCGCGACGACCTGGACCGCTTCCGGGGCCAGCGCCTGGACGACGCCCGGCTGCTCTGGCTGCCGCCCTGGGCCCCGGACACCCTGCGCCCGCGCGACACGCAAAAGGACTGGGACCTGCTCTTCGCGGGCACCGTGGACCCCGAGACCACCCCGGGCCGCCACGAATTCCTGCGCCGCCTGGCCGACCGCCTGCCCGGGCTGCACGTCACCAGCGGCGACTTCGGCGCGCTCTTCCCCCGGGCCCGCGTGGTCCTCAACTACTGCGAACGCGGCGACCTCAACTTCCGCGTGTTCGAGGCCCTGGGCTGCGGCGCCTGCCTGCTGACCCCGGCCGTCGGCCACGGCCAGGACGCCCTGTTCCCGCCCGGCGAGGCCCTGTACACCTACCCAATCCACGGCGCCGAAGCCGACCTGGACGCCCTGCCGGCCACGGCCACGGCGCTTCTCGCCGACCCGGCCGCCCGCGCCCGCGCCGGAGCCGCCGGGTTGGCCCGCGTCGACGCCGCCCACCGCGCCCGACACCGCTGCCGCGACTACGCCGCCTTCCTGGCCGCGCACGACGCCCCGGCCCTGATCCGCGCCCGCCTGGGCGCCGCACCGGCCCTGCACCGCGACGTGCTGCGCCTGCTCTACCTGCACTTCGCCGAAACCACCCCGGCCCCGGAGCTGCGCGCCGCCTTCCTGCGCATGGCGACCGGCGCCCCCGGCCCCGCGCCCGGGGGATGACATCCGCGCCCGTTTCCCCTATACGCGAAGCACAAAACGACACCACAAGGAGACACCGATATGGCCAATCCCATGGTGCTCATGGAAACTTCCATGGGCGACATCCTCATCGAACTGTTCGAGGACAAGGCCCCCAAGACCGTGGCCAACTTCCTGGCCTACGTGGACGGCGGCGACCACTACCCCGGCACCATCTTCCACCGCGTCATCGGCCACTTCATGATCCAGGGCGGCGGCATGACCGGCATGATGAAGGAAAAGCCCACGAACGCGCCCGTGGAAAACGAGGCCGACAACGGCCTGAAGAACGATCGCGGCACCCTGGCCATGGCCCGGACCATGGACCCGCACTCCGCCTCGGCCCAGTTCTTCATCAACGTCAAGGACAACCCGTTCCTGAACTTCTCCGCCGAGACCCCCCAGGGCTGGGGCTACGCCGTCTTCGGCAAGGTGGTGGAAGGCCAGGACGTGGTCGACGAGATCAAGAAGGTGGACACCGGCCGCCACGGCTTCCACGACGACGTGCCGGTCGAGCCGGTCTTCATCAAAAAAGCTACTGTGGTCGAATAGCGCGGCTTCCGATAGCGGCGCATCTGCGCATTTTTCGGGCACGGTTCAATCCTCACCGTAGCGCTGCTACGCCTCCGGTTGAACCGCACCCGGAAAATGCACATGCGACCCACTCTCCCAAGCCTCACTGCGGCATT
>CAYUIN010000218.1:0-5143 GCA_964444695.1 uncultured Desulfocurvus sp. | reverse complement strand
GGGCGCGCGGCGGTCTGGTCAGCGGCCCACGAGGGCCAGCTTGTCCGCCGCCTCCGCCACCAGCTCGGCCAGGGGCCGCTCGGCGTGCAGGATGAAGTTGGCGACCTCCATGTACAGCGGGTCGCGCTCCTCGCGCAGGGCGCTCATCTCCTCGGTCAGGGGCAGCTCCGTCAGCGGCGGGCGCGAGGCCGGGTCCATGTCCCGCGTCAGGCGGTCCACCAGCAGCAGGGTCGTGGCCTGGAGGTAGAACACCGGGCCGCCGCCCCTGAGCAGCGCGCGGTTCTCCCCGGCCAGGACGATGCCCCCGCCCGTGGCCACCACCTGGGCCCCGTCGCGGGCGCAGACCTCGCGCAGGGCCTCGGTCTCCAGGCGGCGGAAGGCCTCCCAGCCGCCCTCGGCCACGATGGCCTCGATGCTCTTGCCCGCGCCCTCGGCCACCAGCCGGTCCGTGTCCACGAACGGGCGGCCCAGGCGCCGGGCCAGGGCCTCGCCCAGGCTGGACTTGCCGCTGGCGCGCAGGCCCACCAGGAACACGTGCGCCCCGCCCAGACCGGCGCCCGGCCCGGCGGCGCGGCGGAACACGGCGCTCTTGCCCGCTTCGGCCACCTCGGCCTTGTCCATCATGGCGTCCTTGGGAACGATGTTGCGCGGCATGGCGTCCTCCTAGGCCCGCAGGTGTTCGTCGACGTACCGCTCCAGGCGGTCCATGCCCTCGGCGATGTTCTCGATGGAGTTGGCGTAGGAGAAGCGCAGGTAGCCCTGGGCGCCCTCGCCGAAGTCGATGCCCGGGGTCACGCCCACGTGGGCCTTGTCCAGGACGTCGAAGGCCAGGGCCAGGGAGTCCGCCGCGCGCTCGGGGTTGATGGCCGAGGCCCGCGCCAGCACGTAGAACGCGCCCGTGGGCTCCACGGTGATCCCGAAGCCGATCTCCTTCAGGCGGCGGATCATGAACCGGCGGCGCTCGTCGTAGATGGCCTTCATCCGGGCCACGTCGGCGGCGGTCTCGGTGAGCGCGGCCAGGCCCGCCCACTGGGCCGGGGCCGAGGCGCAGATGAAGAAGTTCTGGCTCATGACCTGCAACCCGCGCATGAACTCGGGCGGGGCGATGACGTAGCCCAAGCGGAAGCCGGTCATGGCGTAGAGCTTGGAGAAACCGTTGAACACGAAGGCCCGGTCCGTGAACTCCAGGATGGAGTGCTCGCTGCCCTCGTAGACCAGGCCGTGGTAGATCTCGTCGGAGACCACGTAGGGCGCCAGGTCCGCCACGGCGCGCATCAGCTCCGGGGAGAGCAGGTTGCCCGTGGGGTTGGACGGGGAGTTGATGAGCACGGCCTTGGTGCTCGGGGTCATGCGCTCGGCGATGGCCTCGGGCCGGTACTGGAAGCCGTCCTCCTCCCGGACCCGGACCTTCACCGGGCGGCCCCCGGCGAAACGGATGAAGTTCGGGTAGCAGGCGTAGTGCGGGTCGGAGACGATGACCTCGTCGCCCGGGGCCAGCAGCGCCGCGAAGGACATCAGCATGCCCGGCGAGGTCCCGCCCGTGACCAGCACCTGGTCCGGGTGCACGGTCACGCCGTAGCGTTCGCCGTAGTGGGCGCAGACGGCCTCGCGCAGCTCGGTCAGGCCCAGGGAGTGGGTGTAGTGGGTGTGGCCGTCGCGCAGGGCGCGTTCGGAGGCCTCGACGACGGCGGGGGGCGCGTCGAAATCGGGCTCGCCGACTTCGAGGTGGATCACGTCTATGCCCCGGCGGGCCATGTCGTGGGCCTTTTCCAGGATCTCCATGACCAGGAACGGGGTCAGGTCGCAGACGCGCCGGGAGCACAGGCTGCGTTCGAGTTGGGTGGAAGGCATCGTTCGTCCGTGGGTTGGTTGCCGGAAATCCGGCCCACTGCGGGCCGGGTGCGGTCCGGTGTACTCCTCGCGGCGCGGGGAATCAACCGCCGGGGACGGTTTGTCCCTCCCCGGTGGTGGCCTTTTGCCCGGTTTCGTGTATTGTGGGTGACAGTGGAATCCTGTTTCCTCGCTTTGGTACACCTCGACCCCACAGGATACGCGATGCCCGAAACCCTGGATATCCTTCTCCTGGCTCCCGAAGGCTCCGACGTCCTGGCCGTGGGGCGCGTCCTGGAAGAGGCGGGGCTCCCGGCCCGGCTGCGCGAGGTCCGCACCCGCGCCGGGCTGCGCGACGCCCTCGCCCTGCCCCCGGACCTGGTCCTGGGCGACCCGGAGCTGGACGGCATGGACCTGGCCGCGCTGTTCGACCTGCTGCGCGCGGCCGCCCCGGGCGTGCCCTTCGTGGCCTGCGCGCCGAACCTGGACCACGAGCGCGGCACCCGGGCCGTGCGCGCCGGGGCCTTCGACTACTGCCTGGAAGACGGCCTGGGGCGGCTGCCGTCCGTGGTCCTGCGCGCCCTGCGCGAGCGGGAGCGGGAGCAGGAGCGGGCCGTGCCCGGCGTCTCGCCCCTCATCGGCGGGCACAAGGCCATGCGCCACGAGCTGTTCCGCAACTCGCCCGAGGCCATCGCCATCCTCGACGGCAGCGAATGCGTGGTGGACGTGAACCCGGCCTTCGAGGCCATGTTCGGCTACGCGCCGGACGAGGCCCGGGGCGTGCGCATCGACGCGCTCATCGTCCCGCCGGACAAGCTGGGCGAGTACCGCAGCGTGGCGGCCCGGGTGTACCAGGGCAAGATCACCCGCTTCGAGTCCTTGCGCCGGGGCAAGAGCGGGCGCATGGTGCGCGTCTCGGCCATCGGCATCCCCGTGGAGCTGGCGGACGGGAGCCTGGGCGTGTACGCCGTGTACAGCGACGTCACGGCCCGGATGCGCGCCCTGGACGCCCTGCGCCGCGCCGAGTCCAACTACCGCAACTTCTTCCTGAACGCCGTGGAGGGCATGTACGTCAGCACGCCGCTGGGGCGTTTCGTGCTGGCCAACCCGGCCCTGGCCGAGCTTCTGGGCTACGACGCCCCGGCCGACCTGACCGACGGCGTGCGCAGCATCGGGCGCGAGATCTACGTGGACCCCGGGCACCGCGAGCGGTTTCTGGGCGCCATGCGCGAGTCCGACGTGGTGCGCGACCTCCCGGCCCGGGTGCGCCGCCGCGACGGCACCGAGCTGGACGTGCTGGAGAACGTCCGCGCCGTGCGCGACGACGACGGCGACCTGCTCTACTTCCAGGGCTCCATGCGCCCCGCCTGATCCCGGGCCGCCCCCGCGCCCGGGGCGGCGCCCGATTCTCCCTGCGCGCCGGGTCCCCCGGCCCGTCCGCCGCACATATCGAAAAGCACATTCGCCGAGCCTATGCCCTCAGTTTTCCGGCTTTTCTTGACGCTGGGGCGGGCAAGGTTCTACGATGGAAGTCGACCCCCCTTTTCGCCCCGGAAATCAAGGTGCCATGAGCCAAAAGAAGACCCTGGAAAGCCGCTTCCTGGACAAGATTGTGTCCGTGTATCTGCGCCTGCACGAGGAGAAGCAGGACGAAGGCGAGGCCCAGCGCCTGATGAACGCCTTCATCCGCAAGGCCCTCGGCAAGCTCGGCTTCAAGGGCACGGCGGACAAGCTCGAGGTCCGCACCCGGCAGCTGGCCGCCCTGGCCGTGGAGCGCGCGCGCATGGAGATGGAGCGCCGCCAGTTCCTGCTGGAACTGCGCCTGGGCCAGGGCTCGGGCAGCTACACCGTGGGCTTTCTGCCCGGCGTGCAGATCGCCAACACCCCGGAGAACCACGCGGCCTGGAGCGAATTCCTGGAAACCCTGGCCGCCAAGACGCGCATCGGCCCGGACCCGGACAGCGGCGACGTGGGCATCCTGTACCGCGACGGCGTCTGGCTGGGCGACCTGATGCTGGCCGACGACGTGCGCTCGCTGAGCGTGCTGCCCGACATCCGGCGCGTCAAGGGCTCCTTCACGGCGCGCGGGGCGCGGGTGGTGAACAAGCAGTTCACGCACCGGGTGGTGGTGGACGGCGACCTGCGCCTGCACCAGGAGCTGCTGCGCCAGGACCCGCCGGATCTGCACTTTTCCGGAGACATGGCCATCTACGGCCTGAAGTCCCCCCTGGACGCCGGGTTCGGGCCCGAGCGGTTCATGGCCTGGGGCCTGGACCAGGGCCGCACCCTGACCCTGCGCAACGACAGCTTCACCCTGCAGGTGGACCAGCGCCAGGACGCGCAGGAATACGTGCTGCGCGGCGAGAACGTGCTCTCCAACTACGTCTGGCGCGGGGGCAAGTGGATCGTCACCAAGCAGGAGCGCCTGCCCCAGGCGACCTTCGAGGCCGTGCACGCCAAGCTCAACCGCCTGTGCCTGGAACTGGGCCTGGGCTCCAATTTCATCGCCAAGAGCGTCTCCCGCGTGCCGGACAACATCGACCGCATCGCCCTGTACCTGATGCTGGCCCTGGAAACGGCCGGGGGCGGCGCGGACGACGCCGAGGCCGAGGGCGCCCGGCGGCTGCTGGCCGCCCTGTTCGCCCTGCGCCCCCTGTTCGGAGACAAGCGCATCGCCCCCGAGGCCGTGGACGAGGCCCTGGCGGACCTGCGCGACGAGGACCGCGCCCTGGCCACGGCCGTGGCCGCCCGGCCCCGCCCCAAGTTCAACGAAAAGCTGGTCCAGGAGGACCTGGACCTGGTGACCTCCCTGCTGGACGAGGAGATCGGGCCCCTGGACCTGTTGCAGAACGGCCTGGGCACGGCCCGGGCCCTGGGCATGTCCCTGCTCTCGGCGGAGATGCGCGCCAACATGGAACAGGCCCTGGCCCCGCTGGCGCGGGCCCTGGCGGACCTGGGCGGCGCCCTCAAGCAGCCCGGCACGCCCGGCTTCGCCGCCCTGCTGGACGACCCCAAGGGAACCCTGACCGCCCTGGCCCAGGCCGCCAAGAAGGCGGGAGCCGCCACCAGCACCGCGCCCCTGGAGGCCGAGCTGCGCGAGCTGCGGGCCCTGACGCCCAAGGACCTCGTGCGCCGCGTGTCCAGCGTGCCCTACGCGGTGGAGACGGACGAATTCCGCGCCGACAAGCAGCTGTTGCGCCAGCTGTTCGAGCTGGCGCCCACGGAGCTGGACAAGCTGCCCTTCGAGCCCCGGGCCATGCTGGCCTTCGTGCTGCCGGGGCTGAAATCCCTGGCCGCGCCGAGGCTGCGCGAG
>CAYUIN010000217.1:0-5148 GCA_964444695.1 uncultured Desulfocurvus sp. | reverse complement strand
AGAGCCGCCGCGCCCAGCGCCGCCGCCAGGACCAGCACGGCCAGGGCCGCGAGCATCCGCCTGCGGCGCGCAGGCGCGCCGTGCTTGGTGCGCACGGCGTAGAGGTCGCGGTACATCGGGTCCGCGCCCACCTCGTCCACCAGCCCCGGGCCGATGCGCGACAGGCCGCAGAACGTGACCTGGTCCAGGGCCTGGGCGCAGGCGTGGTTGATCAGCCGGGGCAGGCCGCCGGACAGCGACCACAGCCGCTCCACGGCCCCGGGCTCGAACAGGTCCTGCTGCGGGAAGTCGCCCTCGCGCAGCTTGAAGGCGATGTACTCGCGGGTGTCGTGCAGGCTGAGCGGCTCCAGCTCGCAGCGCACGCCGATGCGCTGGTTCAGCGCCTCGAACCCCGGGCGGCGGAGCATGTCCTTGATCTCCACCTGCCCCACGAGCAGCACCTGCACCAGGGGCACGGCCCCGGCCCGCAGGTTGGAGAGCACCTGGATGCGCTCGAAATGTTCCTGCCCCAGCAGGTGGCATTCGTCGAAGACCAGCACGGTGCGGCCGGGCTCGCTTTCCTGGGCCAGCAGGTGGGCGCGCAGGGCGTCCACGGGGTCGGCCTGGGCCAGGGGCCCGTCCGGCGCGCCCACGGTGCGCAGGATGCGCGCGGCCTGCTCCGCCGGGTCCAGCTGCGGGTTGTCCAGGACCACGAAGTCGAAGTCCTGGGCGTATTCCTGCGCCAGGTGGCGGCTGACGGAGGTCTTGCCGGAGCCGATCTCGCCCGTGAGCAGGGCCAGGCCGCAGCGGGCCTCGAGCCCGCGCGCGATGCGGTGCGCCACCTTGCGGTGGCTGAGCGAGGGGTAGAACCGGAAGGTCCGCGAGAATTCGCCGAAGGGATTCAGCGGTCCGGTGTCGCGTCGGGTCTCGGGCATGGCCGCCTCGCCCGGGTCAGGCGTCGGGCACCAGCATGGACATCACCAGGTCGACGTCCAGCAGTTGGTTCTTGTCGCGCTTGAAATGCGCCTCGCGCACGGCGATCCCGTCCACGTCCACTTCCATGGCGTGCAGGAAGCGCACGGCCTCGTCCACGTACAGTCCGGTCAGGCCCACGGAGACGATCTCCTGCTTGACGCCTCCCTCGTAGTCCCGCCGCTCGGGCTTGATGAACTTGATCTTCTTGGAAATCTTCAGGTTGCGGGCCGTGCCGTCGACGATGGCGTACAGCGTGCCCTGGGCCTTGTTGCCGCCCTTGGCCAGCTTGTCGCGGGCCTCGATCAGCTCGCGGTAGCGCCCGGCCAGCTCCTGGATCTGCTCCAGCTCGGTCCAGGCCCGGGCCTTGCGCCGGGCGCTGCCCGTGCGCCAGTCCACCAGCGGCAGGATCACGAACTGCACCAGCAGGATCAGGGCCAGGCCGCCCAGGGCCAGTATCTTGGTGTTGCGTCCCATGCTCACTTCCTGGCGAACTGGATGTCGAAGCGCACGCGCTGGTCGTTCTTGGAGGCGGCGGCCACGACGATGCGCACGTCGCCCAGCAGCCCGCCCGAGGCCAGCTCGTCGCGCAGGCCGTTGACGCCCGCGTAGTCCTTGGAGGTCCCGGCGATGCTGCCGCGCTCGGGCCCCAGGCTCAGGGAGTCCACCACGACCCCGGCGCCCTTGGCCTGCTCGCTGACGTGGCGCAGGATGTCCAGCGCGCCCTTGGCGGGCGGCTCGGAGCCCTTGGCCTGGCCGCTCATCTGGTCGATGCGCGAGCGCAGGATGCTGACCATCTGGGTCTGGCCGAAATTGCCCGCGACCTCGGGCAGCGTCTGCTTGAACAGGGCCCCGGCGCGTTCCTCGGCCAGGGCGGCGCTCCTCACGTCGGTCACGCCCCTGGCCATGTCCGCCGCGCCCCAGCCCGCCAGCAGCAGCGCGGCCAGGCTCGCGGCCCAGACCCCGTGGCGCAGCAGCGCCTCGGAGCGGTCCACAAAGGTGAAATCGTCCTTGCGCAGGTTGCCGTCGGCCGCCGCGCGCAGCCAGCCCGCGTCCATGTGGCGCAGCAGCCCGGCGGCCACCAGCCCGTCGCGGGCCCCGGCGTGGGTCCCGGCCTGGGCCTCGTGCAGGGCGCGTTCCAGGGTGGCCGCGGGCAGGCCGCCGGCCTCGCGCAGTTCGGCGGGCAGCCCGGCCAGTCCGGCGCCGGGGCCGCACAGGGCCACGTCGTCCGGGGCGCCGCCGGTCAGCAGCTCCTCGCGCGTAAGTTCCCGGGCCAGGGCCTCGACCAGGGGGCGCAGCGTCCCTGCGTCCAGCTGCATGGGCGCGCCGAACAGGGCCTCGCGGGCCTCGTGCCCGCCGCCCAGGGCCAGGTCGCAGCCGACCTCGACCCGGCGCAGGCCGATGACCTTGCCCTGCTCCACGGTCACCAGCAGCGTCCGCGTGAAGCCCACCTCCAGCAGCAGCCGCCTGCCCGGGGCGGGCGGCAGGTCCTCGGCGCCGTGGGCGGCGCAGGCCAGGTCCAGGCCCACGAAGCGCGGCTCCAGCCCGGACTCGCGCACCCCGCGCAGCATCCCGGCGAAGGCCTCGCGCCGCAGGGAAAAGGAGAAGACCCGCGTGCCGCCGCCCGCCGGGTGCGTGGCGTAGGTGGTGCCGTGCAGCTGCGCGGCGGGCACGGGCAGGCCGCTTTGCAGCTCGAAGTCCACGGCCTGGGCGACCTTGGCGCGGGCGGTGAAGGGCAGGGCGAAATCGCGCAGCAGGCAGTGGTCCGCGCCCAGGCACAGGGCCGAGGCCCGGCTGCCCAGCCCGGCCAGCGCGGCCTGTTCCGCCGCTTCCAGGGCCTGGGCCGCGAGGTCCGCTCCGGCGGGCAGCGGCCGCAGCACGCGCCGCGACGGCGCGCCGCGCTTGCGCGCCGCGCCGTATTCGGAAAGGACGGCCACGCCGTCGGAAAAGTCGATCAGGCTGATGCTCTTGGCCACGTTCTGCTCCGGTGCGGCGCCGGGGGCGGGCCGCTGCCCGGGACATAGCAAATCCCGGGGCAAAGGGGAATGGGCCGCGTCGCGTCGCCGGGGCTGCGACCTAGTTGTCCAGCAGCAGGTTCAGCAGGTCCTTGTTGAAGCCCTGCAGCGGCACGCCGTCCACGAAGGCGCAGGGTACGGTGGTGATGCCGTAGGGGTAGGTGGACTCCACCGTGGCCTGCATCGCGGCGGAATAGGCCGCGTTGAGCTTGTCCACGGCCTGCTCGGGCGTGCCCAGGTCGTTCAGGGCCGGGAATTTCTTCATGATCTCCTCGAGCACCAGCAGCGGGCCCTGGGGATGCTTGGCCATGGTCTCGGGCACGCCGCCGTAGATGAACGAGGCCACCTGCCAGGGGTCGATCTTCCTGGCCCGGGCGTTGTCCAGGGCGTAGTCCATGATCATGCACGAGGCCAGGGAGGCGGCCAGGCCCGCCGGGCGGTGCACCAGGCGCAGCCGGGTGATGCGCGAGCGCTTGGCCCCGAGGTACTTGAAGAGCTGGCGGCAGTACGGGCAGAACGGGTCGGACACCAGGACCACGGTCTTGCCCCCGGGCTCGCCCTTCCAGATCGTGCGCCCGAAGTCCTCGGGCAGGTCGTAGCGCAGGGCCTCGCGCAGGGCCTGTTCGGCTGCGGGGGCGCCGGTGGCCACGTCGGCCAGCCCGCCCACCAGATAGGCGCCCGCGGCGTCCACCAGCATGGGCCGCACGGCGTACGGGGCGACCTCGCCCTTGGGCGGGCGCACGGAGGCGCGCACGGCGTAGAACGCGGCGGGCTCCTTGCCGCCCACGGGCACGGCCTTTTCGATGACCACCCGCCCGGGGTCGTCCCCCAGGCCGGCGCGCAGGGCGATGCCCGTGCGCAGCGCGCCGACGTCCAGCCCGCCCGCCAGGGCGGCGGCGGGGGACGCAGTGAGCAGGAACAGGACCAGCAAAAGGACGGACGGGCGGATCATGGCGCGGGTTCTCCGGTCTGAGGGTACGGGCCGCGCCGGGCTGGCGCTGGCCGGGTGCGCGTCGGGCCGGACGCGGAGTGGGATAATGCGGTCTGGACCCGCGCCCTGTCAAGGCGGCCGGGGCCGGGGGCGGTCTTTGGTTTGACAGGAGGAACACAAAGAGCCTAGTCATTCCAAATGGCTGCGCGGACCCGGCTGGCGGGGCGCGCGGGCCGGGCGCACGGGCCCGCAAGGAAGGGACGCATGGAACGGGACGCACGATTCGAGGCCGCGCGAAGGAACTGGGAACGGCTGGGCCGCCTGGATCCGATGTGGGCCATTCTCACCGAGCCTGAGCGGCGCGGGGCCTGGGACGCCGGGGCCTTCCTGGCCACGGGCGAGCGCCAGGTGGAGCACGAGCTGGGCCGGTTGGAGGCGCTGGGCGTGGCCGTGAGGCGCGGGTCGGTCCTGGATTTCGGCTGCGGTCTGGGCCGTCTGACGCTGCCCCTGGCCGCGCGCTTCGAGTCCGCGCTGGGCGTGGACGTGGCCGAGGCCATGGTCCGGGGCGCGCGGGAGCTGGCCGCCGGGCAGGCGAACGTGCGCTACGTGCACAACACCGCGCCGGACCTGCGCTGCCTGGACCCGGGCGGGTTCGACTTCATCCTTTCGCTGATCACCTTGCAGCACGTGCCGCCCCGGGCCGCCCTGGCCTACGTGGGCGAGTTCGTGCGCCTGCTGGCCCCGGGCGGGGTGGCCCTGTTCCAGCTGCCCGAGCGCTACCACGGCCTGTGGCCCGCCGTGCGCAGGCGGCTGCCCGCCCCGGTGCTGCCCGCGCTGTGGCGGCTGATGCGCCGCACGCCCTATATGGAAATGAACGAGACCCCGCGCGCCCAGGTGGAGCGCGCGGTGCGCGACGCCGGGGGTTCGCTGCTGCACGTGCTGCCGGACACGATGGCCGGGCCGCGCTGGACGAGCTGGAAATACGTCGTGACCCGCGCGGGCTGAGCGGGTCCGGCAGGCCGTTCCTTTCCCGCGCCGCCATCCGGCGGCGCAGTCTGCGAACTTTTCGCCCGGAAGCGGGCCCGGATGTCCTTGCCTGACCGCACGCGCGGCGAGGCCGCGGCCCGTGGCGCGCCGGACGCGGCCGTGCGTCAGCGCCCGGCGCGGTCCGGGGCCTGGAGCCTTTGGGCTTCGTCCTGCGAGCGGCGGGCCTGCGTGAGGATGTCGCGCGCCGTGTCCGTGAAGGAACGG
>CAYUIN010000216.1:0-5156 GCA_964444695.1 uncultured Desulfocurvus sp. | reverse complement strand
GGCCCATTCCTTGTTTGCCGAGCCGAACTTCATATCCATAAATATGACGTTTCGTCAATATCCGGCAGCCACGGCCCGGCCGGAAAAAAGGCGCGCCGAAGCCCGAACGGGCCCGGCGCGCCTGGAAATCCGCATTCAGGCCAGGCCCTATTCGGCCTTTTCCTTGGGGCACTTTTCGCGGCAGTACTTGATGGCCTGGCGCGCGGCGATGGCGCCTTCGCCCACGGCCACGGCGATCTGCGCGAAGCGGCCCACGCAGTCTCCGGCGGCGAACACGCCGGGGATGTTGGTCACCTGCTGGGGGTCGGCCACGATGTGGTTGCCGTCGCGTTCCAGGCCCAGGGTCCAGGCGAAGTCCGAGGACGAGGCCTCGCCCATGGCGATGAACAGGCCGTCGGAGGCGAAGGTCTCGCCGTCCTCGAAGATCAGGGTGTCCAGGGCCGGGGAGCCCGCCAGTTCCACGATCTTCTTCTCGATGACCGGGATCCCGGCATCCTTCAGCTTGTCCATGAACTCCGGCGTGATGGTCATCTCCTTGCCCTGGGTGCACAGGGCCACCTTGTCGGTGTAGGCCTTGAGCTCCAGGGCCTGGCTTGCGGCGTACACGCCTTCGCCCAGGGCCACCACCTGGCGGCCGCGATAGAAGAAGCCGTCGCAGGACACGCAGTAGGAGATGCCCTTGCCGTCGTAGTCCTCGAAATTGGAGATGCCGGGGCGGATCTTGGAGACGCCCGTGGCCAGGATCACGGCGCAGGCGTCGTAGTGCGCGCTCTCGGTCTTCACGTCGAAGCGCATGGCCTCGTTCATGTGGATGCCCAGCACCCGCTCGGTGACGATTTTCGTGCCGAAGCGCTCGGCCTGGGCGCGGCCGGAGGCCATCAGCTCGGAGGCCTTCACGGTCTCGGTGAAGCCGAAATAGTTGTCGATGTCGTACTCGCCGTCGATCTTGGGCGACAGGCCGACCACGAGGGTTTCGATGCCCGCGCGGGTGGCGTAGATGGCGGCGGAAAGCCCCGCCGGGCCCTGGCCGACGATAAGCAGCTGGACTTGTTGCATCTGTGTCCTTCTTTGTGTTGGCGTTCGGGTCAGCCAACAATCCTAGCAGGACACGGAATCGCTTTCAACCTTTCGCAGGCGCTTTGCGATGTAGATGAAGGGCGTGTCCAGCACGGCGACCACGGCCTTGAAGAGGTAGGTCGTCAGCAGAATTTCTCCCAGCACCGGGCCGGGGAACACGCCCCAGAAGGCGATGAGGCAGAAGATGGCCGAGTCCAGGGCCTGGCTGACCAGGGTGCTGGCGTTGTTGCGCAGCCACAGCCGGGCCTCGCCGGTGCGCGACTTCCAGAAATGGAAGGCCCAGACGTCGTGCATCTGGGACACGAGGTAGGCCGCCATGCTGGCCAGGGCGATGCGCGGCAGCAGCCCGAAGATGGCCTCCAGGTGCGGCTGGGCGAAGTCGTCCGGCGTGGGCACGAAGGCCAGGGCGAGCTGCATGTACACGGTGGCCATGGCCAGGACCACGAAGCCCAGCAGCACGCCGCGCTTGGCCTCGGCCTTGCCGTAGAACTCGCCCAGCAGGTCCGTGGCCAGGAACACGCTGGCGTACAGGATGTTGCCGAGCGTGGTGGTCAGCCCGAACAGCTCCACGGTCTTGAGGACCTGGATGTTGCACAAAAGCAGGTTGAAGACGATCAGGCCGTAGAGCCCGGCCTTGCCGAAAAAGCGGTGCAGGACGACGACCATGGACAGGTCGCCCAGGGCGAAGCACGCCCAGAGGACTTCATTGGACATGGGAAGAGACTCCGGAGTTGTTGTTTTAGATGAAGGACGGCCTCCATCCCGGCATCGTGCCGGAGGTGTGCCCTATAGGCGGGATCGGGGCGGCGGTCAAGGGGCGGGTAGGGCGCCCCGGGGGTTGGCCGTGGCGCCCGGGCTGGTGTATGTCGGCGGGCAAGGAGGAAGCCATGGAAAGCCTGATCACCATTCTCATCGTCGTCGGGGTGTTTCTCATCTGCCGGGAGTTCGTGACCTGGTACTGGAAGCTCAACGCCATCACGGTGCTGCTCACGGAAATCCGCGACGAGTTGCGGGCCCAGGGCGGCAGGAAGGCGGCCTAGTCCCGCGCGGGGCCTGGGCCGCGCGGCCGTATGTTTTTCCGAATCGCGGCAGGCTGGGCTTGCCTGGGGCGATTTGTATTGGTATCTCTGACAGTATTGGATCACCATTCAAAATTGAACATGTAATCCTGCGGAGATACTATGAAAAGCAAGCGGGCCAAGGTCGCGATCATCGGCATGGGCAAGGTGGGGACGACCTTCGCCTACGCCCTGTCGCTCAGGCGGCTGGTCAACGAGATCGTGCTGGTGGACGTGGACGCCGGGCGGGCCGAGGGCGAGGCCATGGACCTCAGGCACGGGCTGCCGCTCATCGGGCCCATGGACATCCGCTCCGGCGGGTACGAGGCGGTCCGGGGCGCGGACATCGTGGTCATCACCGCCGGGGCCGGACAGGTCCCGGGGCAGACGCGCCTGGAACTGCTGGGCAAGAACGCCGCCGTGGTCCGCGACATCGCCGCCAACCTCCTGGCCCTGGGCGGGGAGCCGATCCTCATCGTGGCCACCAACCCCGTGGACGTGCTCACGCACCGCCTCTTGGAGCAGACCGGGTTCCCGCCGTCGCGGGTCATGGGCTCGGGCACGGTGCTGGACAGCTCGCGCCTGCGCCAGATGCTGGCCCAGGAGCTGAATGTGGACGTGCGCAACGTCCACGCCCACGTCATCGGCGAGCACGGGGACTCGGAGCTGGCCGTGTGGAGCCGGGCCAACGTCTCGGGTATCCCGCTGGGCGATTTCTGCGCCGGGCGCTGCGTGGGCTACGGGCAGGAGTTCCGCGACCGCATCCAGGACGAGGTGCGCCGCGCGGCCTACGAGATCATCGCCCGCAAGGGCTCCACGGCCTACGCCGTGGGCGTGGCCCTGACGCGCATCGTGGAGGCCATCGTGCGCGACGAGAAGAGCGTGCTCACCGTGTCCACTGCCACGCGCGGGCTCTACGGCCTGCCGGACGTCAGCCTGTCCCTGCCGTGCGTCATCGGCGAGGACGGCATCGAGCTGGTGGTGGACTCCGGGCTGGCCCCGGCGGAGCTGGAGGCCCTGCGCGCCAGCGCCGAGGTCCTGCGCGGCACGGAGGACAGCCTGCGCCAGGCCGGGGCCTGACCCGGCGGCCGCCCGGGGCCGTTTCCCGGGGCGGCGCACGACAAAAAAAGGCCGCGCACTGCGCGGCCTTTTGCATTGCCTTGGGATTGGGGTCGCCCGGAGCTAGGCCCCGGCGCTCTCCCGGGCCTCGGCCCCGGCCGAAAATTCGCAGCTTCCGGCCAGGCAGACCCGGTTGCGGCCCGACTCCTTGGCCCGGTACAGGGCCTTGTCCGCCGCGCGGATCAGGTCCGCATTGCGCGAGAAGGTGCCCCGTTCCATGGCCGAAACGCCGATGCTGGCCGTGACCTGGAAGCGGCTGCCCTCGTGCTCGAAGCGCAGCTTCTCGACCTTGGCCCGCAGGCGCTCGGCCAGCTGCCAGGCGTGGGTCTGGCCGGTGTGGGTCAGGATCACGGCGAACTCCTCGCCGCCGTAGCGCGCGGCGAAGTCCGTGGAGCGCAGGGTCTCGGTGAGCAGCGCGCCCACCTCCTTGAGCACCAGGTCCCCGGCTTGGTGGCCGTAGGTGTCGTTGACGCGCTTGAAGTGGTCCAGGTCCACGATGAGCAGCGAGATGTCCTGGCCGTAGCGTTGGGCGCGGGTCATCTCCTCCACGATGCGTTCGTCGAAGTAGCGGCGGTTGAAGATCCGGGTCAGGCCGTCGTGGTCCGCGCGCAGCTTGGCCTCGCGGTAGAGCAGGGCGTTCTTGAGCGCCAGGCCCATGTGGCTCACGGCCGAGTGCAGCACGTCGCGCTGCTGGCGCGTCAGGCGCACGGTCTCGGAGGTGAGCAGCGCCAGGCAGCCGAAGTCCTGCCCGCCCGCCTTGAGGGGCAGCATGATCAGCCGCCCGTCGCGCGGGGTCAGGTCGGCCTCCTCGGCCACGGCCTCGCCGTCCATGAGATAGGTCATCTGGTAGCTTTCCACCCGCGTGCCGGACAGGCGGCTGGCGCTTTCCAGCAGGATTTCGATCCACTGTTCCTGCAGGGCGTTGTCCTCGTGCAGGGCCAGGAAGATTTCGCTCTCCACGAACTCCCCGCCCAGGTCGTGCCAGAAGATGCCCTGGGCCGCGACCACGGGCAACAGCTCCGAGAGGTCCTTGCGGGCCTGGGAGATGATGGTCGCCGGGTTCAGGCTCTCGGACACGCGGGCCATGAAGCGGTTCAGGAACAACAGGTAGTCCGTCTTGCGGGACAGGATTTCCCGTTCCAGGGCGATCTCGCGGGTCATGCGCATGATGTCTTCATACAGCGCGTGGACCTCGCCGCCCTTGCGCACGGCCTCGGTGATCTTGGCGTCCGCCAGGGGGCGGCGCAGCACCGTGAGGAAGCCCAGGTCGATGAACGTCTCCAGGTCGGCCTCGCCGCCGTCGTCCATGAGCAGCACCTTCTGCGGCGGATCCCATTCCAGGATGGCCGCGCGGCCCGCCTCGTCCAGGCGGTCCCACACGCGCAGCGGAATCCAGATCAGGAAGGGGGTCTCCTCGTCCATGTCGGATTCGCCGGGCAGGGCGGCCTCGGGCCAGTTGCGCAGGCGGCAGCCGGGCACGGCGCCTTCGATGCGCTTGCGGTCGAGGTCCGAGAGGCCGAGGCCCCAGAACAGGGTATGTGCGTCGTTGGTCGGCATGATGCGTCCTTTGTGTGCTTCGAAGTCGGGAACCGCAGTTTGGAAAGCAAAATCGGGGCCAAATCCGGTCCCGGGGCGGGGCCGGGGCGGATAGTCCGCAATATCAGAGGGTTTTCGCTACTCGGCCCGGGCCTGCCCGGCCCGGTCCGGCCCAGTCCGGCAGGAAAGAACCGTCGGCGGGCCGTCCGAGGCGCGCGCGGCGGCGGATTGTGCCGGAATGCGGGCGGAATGTAAGGAGAACGTGAGGCCGTGGGCGGGGGGCGGCGCGGGCTGCGGCCCCGGCAGGCGGGCGCGGGCCGTCGGCGGCCCGGCGCCCGGGCGTCGCGATTTTGACCGCGCCGGACG
>CAYUIN010000215.1:0-5164 GCA_964444695.1 uncultured Desulfocurvus sp. | reverse complement strand
TGCCGCTCCTACCCCGGCCTGCGCAAGCACGCCGTGCTGACCGGCTGCCGGGGTTTCCCGCGCGACTAGCCGCGCCCCGGCCTCGGCCGCCCCGGGGCCCGCGCCCACGAAAAAGCCCCCGGCCTTGCGGCGCGGGGGCTTGGTGTCGGTATCGGCTCGGGCCGGGCCCTAGATCATGCCGCTTTCCTTCAGCACGCTCTCCAGCCGGGTGCGGTTCTCGGGGACCATCTCCACCAGCGGGAGCCTGAGCTCCAGGCCGACCTTGCCCATGAGGTGCAGGCTGGTCTTGACCGGGATGGGGTTGGTCTCGAAGAACATGGCCCGGGACAGGGGCATGATCTCGTAGTGCAGTTTCTGGGCCTGGGCGATGTCGCCGCTTGCGAAGGCGGCGACCATGGCGGCCATGGGGCCGGGGACGACGTTGGAGACCACGGAGATCACGCCGCAGCCGCCCACGGAGAGCAGGGGCAGCACGGTGAAGTCGTCGCCGGACAGCACGCAGAAGTCCGGGCCCATGATTTCCACGATGTCCGAGACCTGGCGCAGGTCGCCGGTGGCTTCCTTGACGCCCACCACCTCGGGCACGGCCTGCTTGATGCGGTGCAGGGTCTGCGGCGCGAGGTTCAGGGCGGTGCGGCCCGGGACGTTGTAGACCACGAAGGGCATGGACACTTCGGCGGCGATGGCCTTGAAGTGCGCCACGAGCCCGGCGGGCGTGGGTTTGTTGTAGTAGGGCGTGATGAGCAGGGCGCCGTCGGCACCGGCCTCTTTGGCGTAGCGGGTCAGCGCGATGGCTTCGCGGGTGTTGTTGGAGCCTGCCCCGGCGAGCACGGGCACCCGGCCTTTCACCTGCTCGACGCAGATGCGGATGACCTTGCCGTGTTCCTCGTGGGACAGGGTGGCGGACTCGCCGGTGGTGCCGCAGGGCACGACGCCGTCGATGCCCTGTTCCAGCTGCCACTCGATGAGCGCGCGATACGCCTGTTCGTCCACTTCGCCGTTGGTGAACGGCGTGACCAGTGCGGTGTACGCACCCTTGAATTGCATGGCGACCTCCTCGTCTCCCTGCGCCTAGGGCTGCTCAAGCCCCAGGGATTCGATAAACATCTCGCCCTGATAGGTCTTAACGGCCGGACCTTCGAGGAAGACCGTACCGTTTTCGAGATGGATTTGCAAAATTTCACCGCCGGTGGTGGTCAGCTCCACGGAGCTTTCGGTCAGGCCCAGGGTGTTGGCCACCAGGGCGGACGCCGCCGCGCCGGTGCCGCAGGCGAAGGTCTCGCCTTCCACGCCGCGTTCGTAGGTCCGCAGCAGCAGGCGGCAGGGCGCCTTGACCTGGATGAAGTTGACGTTGGTCCCTGCGGGCGCGAAGCGCTCGTGGCGGCGGATGGCGCGGCCCAGGGCCAGGACGTCCACGGCGGACACGTCGTCCGTGACCAGCACGGCGTGGGGCACGCCGGTGTTCACGAAGTGTACGGTGTATCCGGTGCCGTCCACGTCCACGGGGATGTTCAGTTCCAGGCCCTGGGGCGGGGTCAGCTGGACCTTGACGCGCCCGGCGCCCGGGGCGACCACGGCGCGGATGGGGCCCGCGTCGGTGCCCAGGACGTGGTCCGGCCCGGCCAGGCCGATCTCGTGGGCCAGGCGGGCGGCGCAGCGCGAGCCGTTGCCGCACATCTCGGCGCGCGAGCCGTCGGCGTTGTAGAAATGCCAGATGTAGTCCACGTCGCGCCCGGCCGGGGCGTCCTGCAAAAAGATCAGCCCGTCCGCGCCCACGCCGAAGGCCGGGCGGCAGATCTTCTGGGCCCACAAGGACATCTGGGCCTGCGCCAGGCCGAGCTTCCTGTTGTCGATCAGGACGAAATCATTGCCGCTGCCGTGCATCTTGTAGAAGGGCACGGTGGGTCCGTTGCTCATGGGTGATGGTCCGTTGCGTTGTGGTGATCCGTGCAGAGAAGACGGCAATACTGGCCGTTTTTTCCGTGGATTGCAAGCGCGGCCTGGGCGGTGCGGATCAGAAGCTCAGTCCCAGGCCGTCCATCATCCGGCGCATGTCCTGGTCCGAGGGCACGTCCTGGGTGAGGGAGGAGAACTGCAGGCGCAGGTTGCCGTCCTTGACCCATTTCCAAGCCGCGTCGCGGGTGGGCCACTGCCCGATGTGGATCACGTGCAGGGCCTTGCCCCGGCCGTAGGTCCGGCCCCAGAAGGTCAGGCCGTCCGGGGTGAAGCGCCCGGCGATGCCCGGTCCGGGCCCTGCGCCCAGCAGGATGTCCAGGACGTGGGGCGCGTTTTGCAGGAAGGCGTCTTCGGCCACGGCGCCCCAGGGCGAGAGGCCGACCACGAGTTTGGTGCGCCCGGCCAGGGCGCGGGCCTCGGCCACCACGGCGTCCACGGTCTGCTGCGGGGGGGTGTCCGCGCCCAGGGGCAGGCGCGGCAGCAGCACGAAGCCCACCGCCCCGCCCGGCGTGTCCCGGACCACGGAGCGCGGCGTGGGGGCGAAGACGGCGGACCCGGCGGGTGGGGTGGCGCCGTTTTTTTGGAGCCAGTTGAACTCCTCGGGCATCAGGGCCGAGAGTTCGTAGTGCATGGCGGCGTGGGCCTGGGCCAGGGCTGTGGCCATGGCGGGGGTGTGCTTGTCCCCGGGGCCTCCCGGGGGCAGGTACTCGAACGGCCCGGCGGCAACGAGAACGGTACCGCCGGGCTGTTTGGCTCGCAGGGAGGCGAGAAGCGTGGCGCGCCTGTCCAGGCCGCCGATGGTCTTGCCGCCTCAGGTGGGGCAGGGGGCGTATTCGCCCTCGCTGTTGGCCGAGAAGACGAGCGTGAGAACGTCCTGCGCGGCGGCGGCCTGGGCGCAGGCCGCGAGCCCCAGCAGGATCAGGGCGAGAACGAGTCGGCGCATCGCTTACTTGTTGACGTATTCCTTGAGTTCCTTGCCGGGGCGGAAGAAGGGCAGCTTCTTGGGGCTGACCTTGACGACCTCGCCGGTCTTGGGGTTGCGGCCGGTGTACCCGCCGTAATCCTTGAGCTTGAAGCTGCCGAAGCCACGGATTTCCACACGTTCTTCATCGACAAGCGCGCTCTTGATGGACTCGAAGAACGCGTTGACGACCATGGCGGCCTCGTCGACGTGCATGTCGTTTTTCTCGGCGAGGGTCTTGATCAGTTCGCTTTTATTCATCGTCTTCCTCCCGGGTTGACCCCAGCAAATTGCGCCCGCAGCGAAGGCTCGCGGCCGAGCGTATTTTTATCTGATACAACTATGCATAATCGTATGGTTTTTCGTCAAGGGCTATTGTGAATTATTTTCGCCCATGTTCAGGGCTCCGCCGGAGGCCCCCAATTCCGGCAAACGCGCGTCCCTCAGGCGCTTGAGGCGCACGGCCAATTGCAGGATGTCGCGCCCGGCGTCGCAGGACGGGGAGACCTTGAGCAGCGGGACCTGCCGGATGACGGCCCTGGGCACGGCGGGGTCCGTGCGCACGGTGCCCGCGTAGCCGATGTCCAGGCCGAGGAAGCGTTCGCAGGCGGCGTGCAGGCGCCCGAAGCTGCGCTTGCCCTCCTCCTGGGTGGCCGCCATGTTGACCACCACATGGAAGTCGCGCACGCCGTGTTCCGCGCCCAGGACCTTGATCATCGCGTAGCCGTCGGTGAGCGAAGTCGGCTCGGGGGTGATGACCACCAGCCGTTCGCGGGCCATGGCCGCGAAGCGCAGCACCGTGCGGCTGATGCCCGCGCCCAGGTCCAGCAGCAGGAAGTCGTAGCCGTCGATGAGCGCGTTCAGGCGGTCGAAGAGCATGCCCTGGACGTCCTCGTCCAGGTCGATGAGTTCCGGCACGCCGGAGGCCGAGGGCAGGAAGTCGAACCCGCCGTCCTCGATGGGCACCACGACCTCTTCGGGTTTGGTGCCGGGCAACAGGAGGTCCTGGAGGTTCTTGTCCGGGGCCAGGCCCAGCAGCACGTCGAGGTTGGCCAGGCCGAGGTCGCAGTCCATGAGCAGCACGCGGTGCCCGGCGCGGTACAGGGCGTAGCCCAGGTTCAGGGCCAGGTTGGTCTTGCCCACGCCGCCCTTGCCGCTCATGATGGAAAAGCTGACGGCGCGGTTGCCGCCTTTGGTGTCGGCCATGGTTTCTCAGCTCCCTGTGAACAGAAATTTCTTCTCGCTGGACTCGACGATGGACTCGCGCCGGGGCGGGACCAGATCGGCCAGGGGCGCGGTCACCACGCGGTCCTTGCCCTCGGCCTTGGCCTGGTACAGGGCCTTGTCCGCCAGGGCCAGCAGGTTCGGGGTCGGGGCGTCGGACAGGCCCTTGTAGCACACCAGGCCCGCGGAGCAGGTCACGCTGAGGGCGCCGCGCTCGTCGCCGCAGTCGAAGCGCTGGCTCCGGATGCCCGTCAGCACGCGCTCCACGATGGCCCGGGCCTTGATCAGCCCGGTCTCGGGCATCAGCAGGGCGAATTCCTCGCCGCCCAGGCGCGCCGTGACGTCGTATCGCCTGGTGCTGGTGATCAGCGTCCGCGCCGCGCCCACCAGGACCTCGTCCCCGCAGGGATGGCCCCGGGTGTCGTTGATGGCCTTGAAGTTGTCCAGGTCGAACATGGCCAGCGCCAGGGAGGCCCCGGAGCGGCGCGCGCGTTCCAGTTCCTGTTCCAGGAGCCGGTCGAAGGCCCGTCGGTTGGAGAGGCTGGTCAGCGGGTCGTGTTCGGTCTGGTAGGCCAGGTCGGCCAGGGCCTGCTGGATCTGCTCCAGGAACGGGTATTCCGAGCGCCGCATGGGCACGGCCAGCCACTCGCGCAGGCCGTAGCGCTCCGCCAGGGCGGGCCATTTTTCCAGGGACAGCCCCGGGCACAGGCGCATCACGCCCAGGATGCCCTGGCCGTCCACGGAGCAGGAGCCCCCGGCGTGTTCGCGCAGCAGTTCTCGCAGGCTGTCCAGCTCGGCCAGGATTTCCCGTTCGTTGGCCGTGCAGCGGGCTTGGGCGTCAGTGTGCGGCATGCTCGTTCAGCAGTTGGTTGCGGATGAGGACGTCCAGGTCGCCGTCCAGGACGGCTTCCACGTTGGTCCGTTCGGTGCCGGAGCGGTGGTCCTTGACCAGCCGGTACGGCTGCATGGTGTAGGTCCTGATCTGGCTGCCGAAGTTGATGGCGTCCTTCTGGGCGTAGCTGG
>CAYUIN010000214.1:0-5179 GCA_964444695.1 uncultured Desulfocurvus sp. | reverse complement strand
CTGGCCACCCAGTCCCAGGACCCGGAGCGCAAGGCCGCCCTGGAACAGGCCCTGCAAGCCCTGCGCCCCACGCCCTGACGCGGGGCGCGCCCCGCGCCGCCCGGCCCGGGCCGGGCGGCGCAAGCGCGCCTAGAGCGAAAAGCCCATGGCGGCCGGGTGCCGCCTGGGAGGTAGGTTGCCGGGGATGCCCCGCACGAAATCCCTGATTTCCAGGCACACGCGGCGGTAGTGCTCCATGGCCGCGTCCTCGTCCAGGCCCTGGGCCAGGGTGGCGGGGTCGTCGAAGCCGTGGTGGACCACCGTGGCCGTGCCCGGGAAGTTGGGGCAGGTCTCGTGGGCGTGGCCGCACAGCGTCACCACGTAGTCGAACTCCACATCCTCCAGATCGGCCAGGGTCTTGGACCACTGGTCCGAAATGTCCACCCCGGATTCGGCCATGGCCAGCACGGTGCGGGGGTTCATGCCGTGGCGCTCGATGCCCGCGCTGGCGGGCAGGACCACGCCGGGCAGCAGCGCGCGGGCCCAGCCTTCGGCCATCTGGCTGCGGCAGGAGTTTCCGGTGCACAGGAACAGGATGCGCAATGGGGCGTTCATGGGGTGTCCTCGCGAGGTTTTTCCCAGGAGGTACACGCCCGGGCCGTGCGGCGCAACGGTCGCCCGGCGCCGTCACGCAAACGTCACCTGGCGGGCGGCCGGGGAAATCGCCTTGTGCCCCGGGGCGGTGCGCCCCGTGGACGTGACCCCCGGCGGTGTGCTATCTCCGGGGCATGATGGGAGAAGTGGACTTCTACGCGCCACGGGCATCTGGCCGGGGCGCCGTCCGCCGGGGGCGCGCCCTCGCGGCGCTGGCGCTGGCCTGGCTGCTGGCGCTGGCGGCGGCCTGCCCCGGCGGCGCCCGCGCCGCGCAGCAGGACGCGCCCCATCTGCTGACCGTCAACAAGCCGCCCCTGGCCTACTACGACGACGGGATGATCACCGGGTTCGCCGTGGACGTGGTCCAGGAGCTTGAGCGGCGCACGGGGCGCTCGGCCCCCCTGTCCCTGGAAAACTACGCCGCCAGCTACACCCGCGCCCGCAGCGGGCCGAACGTCGCGCTGTTCCCCGTGGCCCGGGTGCCCAGCCGCGAGAGCGCCTTCAAATGGGTCGGCCCGTTGTTCACGGAGAACGTGGCCCTGTACGCCCGGCGCGATTCGGGCATCGCCCTGAGCGGCCTGGACGCCGCCAGGCACGTGGGCGCCATCGCCGTCACCGAGGGCTACGCCTCCACCGAACATCTGGCCTCGCGCGGCTTCACCAACCTCGTTCCCCACCGCAGCTCGACCCAGGGCGCGGATTCCCTGCGCTACGGCCGGGTGGACCTGTGGCTGGTCAGCGAGCTGACCATGCCCTCCCTGGCCCGCCAGGCCGACGTGGACCCGGCCCTGTTCCTCAAGGTCCAGGACGTGGTTCCGCTCACGGACTACCTGGCCTTCTCGCGCGACGTGCCCGACTCCGTGGTGGCCGAGTGGCAGCGGGCCCTGGACTCCATGAAGGCCGACGGCACCTTCGGCGCGCTGCGCGGGCGCTGGGCCGGGCGCATGACGGCGGGCATCGGCCCCGGCACGCAGGACGCGCCGCCCCTGATCTTCAGCCCCGAGGAGCTGGTCTGGCTGCAGGAGCATCCCGTGGTCACGGCGGGCGTGTCCCGGGACTTCCCGCCCTTCGAATACGCCGGGCCGGACGGCGGCCACCTGGGCCTGACCAGGGACTACGTGGACATGGTCCGGCGACGCACGGGTCTGGTGATCCACGCCAATACCATGCCCTGGACCGAGGTCCTGGACAGCGTGCGCACCGGCAAGGTCGACTTCGTGCCCGGCATCGTGCGGACCCCGGGGCGCGAGGAATTCCTGCTCTTCACCCGGCCCTTCCTGACCACGCCCTCGGTGATCATCACCCGCGACGACGCGCCGTTTTTGGCCGGACTGGGCGACCTGCGCGGCGGGCGCGTCTCCGTGGCGCGCGGTTTCTACACCGAGGAGCGCCTGCGCCGCGACCATCCGCAGCTGGGCCTGGACGTGGAACCCACCGTGGGCGAGGCCCTGGCGGCGGTGTCCCTGGGCCGGGCGGACGCCTACGTCGGCGACCTGGCCTCGGCCACCTACGTGATCCGCAACGCGGGGTTGACCAACCTCAAGGTCGCCGCGCGTACCGAGTACGGCACCGACGAGATCGCCATGGCCGTGCGCGACGACCTGCCGCAACTGCGCGACATCCTGGACAAGGCCCTGGCCTCCATGTCCCAGGCCGAGCGCGACGCCATCTACGATTCCTGGATCGTACTGCCCTTCTCGGGGCCCACGGGCTGGGAGGAATTCTGGATCTGGACCGGGCGCGTCTCGCTGGTGGTGGCGGCGCTGCTGGCGCTGACCCTGTTCTGGCTCTCGCGCCTGCGCCGCGAGATCGAGCGCCGCGACCGCATGGCCGCCACCCTGGCCGACAGCGAACGCCGCTACCGCAACCTGTTCGAGAACGCCCAGGTGGGCATCATGCTGCTGCGCGAGGCGGACGGGCAGATCATCGCCGCCAACCAGCGCATGGCCGAACTGCTGGGCCACGCCGCGCCGGCGGACCTGATGGACGGCGTCAGGTTCGGGGACTTCACCCTCCAGGGCGCCACCGCCAAGGGCGAGCCCTGCAAGGACAGCGGCCTGCCGCCCGGGGCGTCCTGCTGCTCCATGCGCCGGGCCGACGGCTCGCCCGTGTGGCTGGACTGCTCCCAGTTCGTGGACCCGCAGACCGGCCTGGCGACCCTCGTCGCCCAGGACGTGACCGAGCAGCGCAACGCCGAACTGGCCCTGCGCGCCGGACAGGAGATGATGCGCTCCCTGGTGGACGCCATCCCGTTCCTGGTGGCCTACCTGGGGCCGGACCGGCGCTACCGCCTGCTGAACCGCGCCGGGGCCACGCTGCTGGGCACCCAGCCCGCAGAGGCCCTGGGCCGCCACGTGAGCGAGCTGCTGCCGCCGGACGTCTGGGCCCTGCTCAAGCCCTACGAGGACAAGGCCCTGGCCGGGCACGACGTGCGGGCCGACATCTCGCTGGACTACCTGCGCCGCGACGGCGCGTTCACGGCCTTCTACGCGCCGCACCTGGACGCCCTGGGCCAGGTCCACGGCGTGGCCGTGTGCCTGGTGGACATCACCGAGCAAAAGCGCGCCGAGGCCGAGCTGCGCGCCAGCGAGCAGCGCTACCGCAGCGTGGTGGAACGCTCCAAGGACGCCATCGTGATCATCTCCATGTCCGGGCGGCTGCTCTACGGCAACTCCAAGGCCACCGAGATGTTCGGCTACTCCCTGGAAGAGGCCCGGGGCATGGAGGTCAGCCGCTTCTTCCCGCCCGACGAGTGGACCCGCGCCCGGACCATCCTGACCCAGCCCGGGGAGATGACCTACGAATCGCGCATGGTGGACCGCAACGGCCGGGTGTTCATGGTCGAGAACTCGCGCGCCGTGATCAGCTTCGAATCCCAGCCCGCCGCGCTGGTCTTCGTGCGCGACGTGACCGAGCGCAAGCGCGCCGAACAACTCCTGCGGCAGAGCGAGGAGCGCCTGCAGATGGCCCTGGATTCCACGGAATTCGGGCTCTGGGAATACCGCGTGGACGAGGACGCCCTGGAACTGCCCACCCGCCTGTTCTGCGGCAAGTACGGCTACATCCCGGCGGACCTGCCGCGCAACGTCGCCGACTGGCGCAACGCCATCCACCCCGACGACCTGGCCCTGGCCCGCAAGGCCTACAAGGCCTACATGGAACAGGGCGTGGAAAACCTGCGCAACGAGTACCGCGTGCGCGACGGCCACGGCGGCTGGCGCTGGATCTCCGTCCACGCCCGGGCCGTGGAACGCGGGCAGGACCGGCGGCCCCGGCGCATGCTGGGCCTCGTGCAGGACATCACCGAACGCAAGCGGGCCGAGGAGCGCCTGCGCGAACTGGCCACCGTGGACGGCCTGACCGGCCTGTACAACCGCCGCCACTTCATGGAAACCGCCGGGCGGGAGCTGGAACGCGCCCGCCGCTACCGCGCCCCGCTGACGCTTCTGATGCTCGACGCCGACCGCTTCAAACTCATCAACGACACCCACGGGCACGACGTGGGCGACGACGTGCTGCGCGCCCTGGCGGACATCGGACGGCGCACCGTGCGCAACGTGGACATCTTCGGGCGCCTGGGCGGGGAGGAGTTCGCCATCCTGCTGCCGGAGACCGGCATGGTCCGCGCCGTGGAGGTCGCCGAACGCCTGCGCGAGGCCTTCGAGGCCTTCGTGGGCCAGGGCCGCGACGGCGAGCCCGTGCGCTTCACCGTCAGCCTCGGCGTGGCCCAGGCGGGCCAGGACGACGACCTGGAATCCCTGCTGCGCCGCGCCGACGAGGCCCTGTACGAGGCCAAGAGAAAGGGCCGCAACCGGGTGGAAACGGCCTAGAAGACCTCCCACTCCGGCAGCGGCCCCGCACAGGGCGCGCCGCGCGCCCGATCAGACTTCCTGGATCGGATGGATCGCGTTGCAGAAATCGTCCCACTCGGCGCAGGTGTCCGCCGAGACGGGCGCCGCGTACTTGTGCCCGCAGCCCTCGCATTCCGCCAGCGCCTTGGGCGCCTGGCCCGCCTCCAGCGCCTTGGGGTTCGCACCCTCAAGGGCCCGTACCTCCCTGGCCGTCAGCTCCAGCGTCCTCTTCTTGCCGCAGGTGGGGCAAATGCTCTCGACTTCAAACTTCTTCTCGGCCATGTCCGCTCCTCGTCAGCCGCAAGGCTGGTTGAAATGCCCGCATTGCGAGCACATGAATCCATAGATCAGGCATTGCTCGCCCTGGTGGAACACCTCCACCTCCTCCTGGTTGCCGCAGTTCTCGCAGTAGATCAGCGCCATGCTCCGCTCGGGATCATAACGGCACTCCATCCCCGCGATTTCGATGCTTCCCGTGTAGCCGTCCAACTCGATCATGACCGCAGCCTCCCATGAAGGTTCATCCCCTCCATTACCCCCAAGACGCCCCAAAAAGTCAAGCACCTCGCCCCGGCCCGGAGAGGGGTGCGGGGGCGGGCGTGGGCCCGGGGGGTCGGCCGGGGAGTGGCCGGGCGGCTGCCCGGCGCGAGGCGGGGGCCTCCGGCGGCTTAAGGGTTATCACCCTTAAGAATCCC
>CAYUIN010000213.1:0-5240 GCA_964444695.1 uncultured Desulfocurvus sp. | reverse complement strand
AAAACGCCCTGGACGCCCTGCCCGGGGACTGCGCCCGCGTGCTGGTGCACGACGCGGCCCGGCCCTTCGCCTCCGCCGCGCTGGCCGTCTCGCTCATCGCGGCCCTGGACGCCGGAGCCGAAGCCGCGATCCCCGGCGTGCCCGTGACGGACACCATCAAGCGCATCGCGGCAGGCGCCGTGGCCGAGACCCTGCCCCGGGAGGAGCTGGTGGCCGTGCAGACCCCGCAGGCCTTCTCCCTGCCCGTGCTGCGCGCGGCCCACGCCTTCTGCGCCCAGCGCGACCTGGACGTCACCGACGACGCCTCCATGGTCGAGGCCATGGGCGGCGCCGTGCGCGTGGTGCCCGGCGAGGCCGCCAACGCCAAGATCACCACCCCGGAGGACCTGCGCATGCTCGCCGGCGACGCCACGCCCCGCATCCCCGTCACCGGCTACGGCTACGACGTGCACAAGTACGGCCCCGGGCGGCCCATGGTCCTGGGCACGGTGCCCATCCCCGGCGGGCCCGAGGTCGTGGCCCACTCCGACGGCGACGTGCTGCTGCACGCCCTGACCGACGCCCTGCTGGCCTGCATCGGCGGCGGGGACATCGGCGAACATTTCCCCGACACCGACCCCCGGTACGCGGGCATCGAATCCGCCGTGCTGCTGAACGAGGTCCTGGAATCGGCGCTGGAACAAGGCCTGGAAATCGTCCAGGCCGGGCTGACCCTGATCTGCCAGACGCCCAGGCTGGCCCCGCACAAGCCCCGCATCCAGGCCGCCGTGGCCGGGCTGCTGCGCCTGGCGCCGGAGCGCGTCAACGTCGCCGCCACCACCGAGGAAGGCCTGGGCTTCACCGGGCGCAAGGAAGGCATCAAGGCCGTGGCCGTGGTCAGCGCCCTGCGCCGCGCCTGAGCCGCACAACGCACCAAGACCGGCGCCGCCGGGCCCAGCCCGCCGCGCCAAGGATGATCACCCCGACCATGCCCATCCGCACCGGCTCGTTCGACGTCCTGGGACAAAACTACGAATCCGGCACCAACGCCGCCCTGCTGGCGGCCATCGCCCAAAGCGCCGAGGAGCTGACCTCCGGCAAGGGCTGGCCCCGGGGCGTCAACGACCTGCTGGCCGTGCTGGGCCGCGTCACCGGCGTCAGCCGCACCTGGATCTTCCAGACCATCGAGCTCACGCCCACGCACATCACCCAGGACTACACCTTCGAATGGGCCGCCTCGCGTCGCTACAAGCAGATCGGCATGCCCATGTTCAGCATGTCCACCAACGCCATCGACCGGCCCGACTACAGCGAACTCATCGCCAGCCGCAAGCGCGGCGAATGGCAGAAGGTCCTGACCCGCGACCTGGCCCCGGGCTGGCTGCGCGACAGCCAGACCGTGCAGCGCATCAAGTCCATGCTGACCATCCCGATCATGGTCGAGGGCCGCTGGTGGGGCACCCTGGGCTTCGACGACTGCGAACGCGAATACGACTGGTCCGACGTGGAGATCGCCCTGCTGCGCACGGCGGGCTACCTGATCTCCAACGCCGTGCTGCGCGACCAGCTCTCCGCCAAGCGGCGGCAGTTCGAGATTTTCCGCCAGATCACCGAGTCCAGCGTCTGGCAGCTGGACCTGGGCAGCGGCCACGTGTGGTGCACGGCGGACGTCCTGCACACCGTGCCCGTGCCCTCGCAGAACCTGCACTTCTCCGCCCTGGGCGCGCTCCGGCTGATCCACCCCCACGACCGGCGGCCCGTGCTGCGCGCCGTGCGGCGCTACCTCGCCGAGGGCGGCGGCTTCGTGTTCCGGCACGACGTCCGCGTGATGACCGACTGCGGCGGGCTGCGCTGGGTGGAGCTGATCGGCAACCTGCAACGCGACGAGGCGGGCCGCCCCGCCCAGTTCGCGGGCATCGCCGTGGACATCCGGCGCCGCAAGCAGGAGGAGGAGCGCCTGCGCACCGAGGCCGTGACGGACCCGCTGACCGGCGCCATGAACCGCCGCAAGCTGGAACAGGAACTGGAACGCAGGCTGGGCGAAGGCAGCCCGGAAAACCACAACCTCTCCCTGCTGCTGCTGGACCTGGACCACTTCAAGGAGCTCAACGACGCCCACGGTCACCCCGTGGGCGACGACGCCCTGCGCCGCTTCGCCGCCACCTGCGGCGGCGCCCTGCGCAAGGACGACGTCCTGGCCCGCCTGGGCGGGGACGAATTCGCCATCATCCTCCCCGGCGCGGATGCGGAAACGGCCCGGGCCATCGGCGAACGCCTGCGGGCCGAGGTGGAGCGCACGCCCGCTGTCCTGGGCGAACAGCGGGCCAGGCTGACCACCAGCATCGGCGGCGCCACCCACCACGGCGGCCTGACCACCCCGGCCCGGCTCATCGAGCGCGCGGACATCGCCCTCTACGCGGCCAAGGAGCGCGGCCGCAACCTGCTGGTCATGGACGACGACCTGGCCTGCCCGCTCTGAGGCCCCACGCAAAAGAACCGGCCCCCGAAGGAACCGGTTCCCCAGCGCGCGGCCAAAGCCGCGCACACCCCGGACCGCACGCGGTCCTACGCCACGGAGCTGACGCTCCCCAGGCCCATCAATCCCTCGGCCCCCTGGCCGACCTGCTCGTCCAGCGTGCCGTAGGCGTCGCGGTAGGCCCGCACGGCCTGGCGCAGCAGCCGGGCCATGGAGCCGCCCTCCTGGGTTCCGCCCAGGGTCTGGCCCGTCTGGGCCGAGGCCTCGTCGGAGCTCATGCCCACGTACTCCATCCACTCCGCAAAGGTCACCACGCCGTCGCCGTTGAGGTCGGCCTCCTCGGTCTCGGAGCTGGAACCGCTCGCGGCGGCCGCGCTCACGGAACCGTCCGAAGACGCGCTCCCGGCCTGCGCCGAGGCGCCGTCCCCGTCGTCCGCAGACTCCGAGGCGCCCTGCGCGGGCGGGCCCTGCGGCGCCTGGGACGGGTCGATGCCGAAGTAGTCCATCAGCTCCTCGGGGCTGACGACGCCGTCGCCATCCGCATCGGCGGCCTCGGTCTCGCCCGAGTCCTGAAGCTCCTGCATCAGCTCGCCCAGCAGGCCGCCGCCGCCCTCGCCCGGGCCGCCCGGCCCGCCGGGGCCGCCCTCGGCGCCCTGGCCCATGCGCATCTGGTGCATCATCGCCAGCATGTCCTGCATGGCGTCCAGCTTCTCCTGGAGAGACGCCAGCTCGTCGGCGTTCAGCTCGCCGTCGCCGTCGGCGTCGAACTCGTCCATCAGCTTCTGCTTCACGGACTCGTCGAAGGCCCCGGCCTGCTCGCTGGACGTCGCGCTTCCGCCCTGCATCGCCGCCCAGAGCTCCTGGGCGGACGGGGCGTACGAGCCCCCGATACCGGAAATCGTCATGTCCATCTCCTTGGGTTGTGCGTGTGGCGGCGCCCTGTCCATGCGGGCGGCAGATTCTGCCCGCCCCGCGCCGCATCGCCCGGGACATGCAAGACCCCACCCGCGCCCGGCCAAGAAGCATGCGCATTGCGTTAGGATTGATTAAGAATCGTTAAGCCCGCCCCGCTCCCCGCCCCTCCCGCGCCAGGCCCGCGCGCTTTGACGGCCCGCCGCATTTCGTGCATGATGCCGAACCTGCCCGCGCGCCCCACCCCGGCGACCGGCGCGCGGTGCCCGAAAAACACAACGCAACCACCAAGAATAGTTCGCAAACGGAGCCACACCATGCAGCTCTACAACACCATGACCCGCAAGAAGGAAGAGTTCGCTCCCCTGCGGGACGACCACGTCCGCATGTACGCCTGCGGCATCACCGCCTACGACTACTGCCATATCGGCCACGCCCGCTCCGCCGTGGTCTTCGACGTTTTGGTGCGGACCCTCAGGCACCTCGGCTACAAGGTCACCTTCGCCCGCAACTTCACGGACATAGACGACAAGATCATCAACCGCGCCAACGAAAACGGCGAGGACCCCATGGCCCTGGCCGAGCGCTTCATCCAGGCCTTCTACGAGGACATGGACCGCCTGGGCATCCAGCGCGCGGACATCGAGCCCAAGTGCACCGAGCACATCCCCGAGATGATCGCCCTGACCAAAGACCTCATCGCCAAGGGCCACGCCTACGCCACCGCCTCCGGCGACGTGTACTTCCGCGTGCGGTCCTTCAAGGACTACGCCAAGCTCTCCGGGCGCGACATCGACGACATGCGCTCCGGCGCCCGCGTCGCCCCCGGCGAGGAAAAGGAAGACCCGCTGGACTTCGCCCTGTGGAAGTCCGCCAAGCCCGGCGAGCCCACCTGGGACAGCCCCTGGGGCCCCGGCCGCCCCGGCTGGCACCTGGAATGCTCCGCCATGAGCGACAAGCACCTCGGACTGCCCCTGGACATCCACGGCGGCGGCCAGGACCTGATCTTCCCCCACCACGAGAACGAGATCGCCCAGACCGAGGCCGCCGCGGGCGTGGAGATGGCCCGCTACTGGGTCCACAACGGCTTCGTGCAGGTGGACGCCGAGAAAATGTCCAAGAGCCTCGGCAACTTCAAGACCATCCGCGAGATCATGGAGGCCTACCTCCCCGAGACCCTGCGCTACTTCCTGCTCACCAAGCACTACAGAAGCCCCATCGACTTCACCTTCGAGAACATGGACGAGGCCGAAAAGAACCTGCGCCGCATCTACACCGCGCGCCAGGACATCGCCGCCGCCCTGGACAAGGCCAAATGGTCCGGCGCCGCCCTGCCCGCCGAACTGGCCAAGGAGCTCGAAGACCAGGAAGCCGCCTGGGAGGCCGCCATGGCCGACGACATGAACACCGCCGCCGCCCTGGGCCACGTGTTCAACATCGTGCGCCTGGCGGGCCGCATCGCCGAGGACAAGGCCCTGCGCAAATCCCAGGGCGCCAAGGACGCCTGGCAACGCATCCTGGCCGACCTGGACTCCTGGGGCGAAGTCCTGGGCGTCTTCCGGCAGGAGCCCGCGACCTTCCTCGCCGCCCTGCGCGACATCCAGGCCAAACGCAAGAACATCGATACCGCCCAGGTCGAAACCCTGCTGACCCAGCGCGCCCAGGCCCGCGCCGACAAGGACTTCGCCGCCTCCGACGCCCTGCGCGACCAGCTCGCCACCCTGGGCGTCACCGTCAAGGACACCCCCACCGGCCAAGCCTGGGACGTGGCCTGACCCCGGCCCGCCCAGGGGCGGTACGGCGCGGCGGACGCACGAGGCAGACGGGGCTCCGCCCCGTACCCCGATTTCCGGGGCGCCGCCCCAGACCCCGC
>CAYUIN010000212.1:4000-5284 GCA_964444695.1 uncultured Desulfocurvus sp. | reverse complement strand
TTTCACCGCCCGCCCCGCGCCGGTCCGCCGACGGGCGCGGCGCGCGCCCCCCGGGAGCGCCCGTGGCCCGGGCCCCGCCGCGCCCGGCCCGGCGCAGGCCAAACCGGGAGGATCATATACTGATGACATGCAGCCCCTTGACGGGACCGCGTTCGTGGATATAATTCATACCATGAACTATCAACGCGAGACCCCGATGGATGCGGTGACCGAGACCCAGCTGCGCCAGTTCCAGGAACTCATGGGCCAGCTCATGCAGTGCTGCCAGGAGCGCACCCAATACCAGACAGAGCGCTTCGGGCTGCCCGACGCCGAGCTGCGCTGCCTGCTGCGCTTCGAAGGCCAGCGCTACCTGACTCCGGGCGGGCTGGCCGGGCTGCTGAACGTGGCCAAGAGCCGCATCTCGCGCATCGTGGACGGGTTGGTGCGGCGCGGGCTGGTGCGCCGCACCCCGGACCCGGAGGACTCCCGCGTGTCCCTGCTCAGCCTGACCCAGGACGGCCAGGCCAAGCTGGACGAAGTCCGCATGTTTTTGGCCGAGCAGCACCGCGCCGTGTTGGCGCGGTTCGCCCCCGAGCAGCGCCAGGCCGTCATCGCGGCCCTGGGCTCCCTGAAGTTGTCCATGGAATCGGTGCGCGACCTGCTGACGTAGGCGGCCTCGGCCGTCGCGCGGCAGGACTGCCGGGCAGTAATAGTTAACACCATCAACCAACGTCGCGAGGCCGCCCGGCCGAGCGGCAACGGAGGCCGCCATGCAACAGGCCATGCACACCATCACCCCCACGCCCGCCCAGGCGGGCCTGGACCAGGTCGCTCCCGTGGAGGAGACCGCCGAGCGCAAGCGCTACACCTTCATCTGCTCGCGCGGTACCCTGGACGGGGCCTACCCCTCGCTGATCCTAGCGCTCAACGCCGTGCGCCTGGGCCACGAGGCCACCATCTTCTACACCTTCATGGGCCTGGACGTCCTGCGCAAGGGCCATACGGAAAAGGTCAAGTTCCACCCCCCGGGCTTTTTGGGCGCCATCCCCGGCATGGCCTCGCTGGCCACGACCGTGATGCGCAGGCGCATCGAGCAGGCCAACATCCCCGAGGTTTCCGAACTGATGGAAATGGCCCAGATCGAGGGCGTGCGCCTGGTGGCCTGCCGGATGACCATGGACATGATGCAGCTTTCCGAGGAGGACCTCATCGAAGGCGTGGAGATCATGAACGCGGAACAGTATCTGCGCCACGCCGAGGGCTGCGCCATCAACATGTTCACCTAGCCCGGGCCGGGCCGGG
>CAYUIN010000212.1:0-3900 GCA_964444695.1 uncultured Desulfocurvus sp. | reverse complement strand
CGTGTCGTCGAGCATGACCTTGTTGCGGCCGGAGTTCTTGGCCGCGTACAGGGCCTTGTCCGCGCGGGCCAGCATGTCCTCGAAGGCGTCCGCGCCGTAGGTGATATGCGCGGACCAGGCGGCCACGCCCACGGACAGCGTGCAGTGCAGCGGCTCGCCCGTGGCGTCGAACACGAACAGCTCCACCGCCCGGCGGATGCGCTCGGCCAGGGCCAGGGCCGCCTCGGCGTTGGCGTTGGGCGCCACCACGGCGAATTCCTCTCCGCCATAGCGCGCCGCGATGTCCGAACCGCGCACCGTGCCCGCCAGAATGGTCCCCACCCCGCGCAGCACCTCGTCGCCCACTGCGTGGCCGTAGGTGTCGTTGACCCGCTTGAAGTGGTCCACGTCCAGCATGAATACCGAACAGGGCTGCCCGGCGCGGATGGACACGTCCACCAGGCGCGGGCCCTCGCCCATCAGGTAGCGCCGGTTGGGCAGCCCGGTGAGCTGGTCCGTCACCGCCGAGCGCTCCAGCTCGGACACCGTGTCGTCCACCTTCTGCTGCATGGCGCAGAAGGCGTCCAGCAGGACCTGGATCTCCTCGGTCGGAGTGTCGTCCTCGACCAGGGGGCAGGACATGTCGAAATCCCCGTTGGCCATGCGTTCGGCGTTGCGGGCCAGTTGCGACAGGGGCCGCTCCACGGAGCGCGTCAGGCGCAGCAGCACCGGCGTCAGCAGCAGCAGCGTCGCCAGCGCCCCGCCCAGCAGCACGGCCAGCAGCACGTAATACGGCTCCATGGCCAGGGCGTAGTCCATCTCCGAGATGATCAGCCAGTCCCCGCCCTTGCACCAGCGCGCCGCGCCCAGGACCTCCTGTCCCAGATAGTTCGCATACGGCCCATCGGGCGCCTTGCCCAGCACGGCGTCGTGAAACAGCCGCGACTCGACCTTCAGGGTCCGGATGGCCGTGCCCTTGATGCGGCCCATGGCCTGCAATTCGTCCAGGTGCCGGGGATCGGTGACCATCAGCCCGTCCTGGCCCACGATGTACGTCTCGCCGTCCGCCCCGGGGGTGAGGCTGTCCAGCAGGTCGTCGATGGCCGTCAGGAGCACGGGGATCAGGACGACGCCGCCGAAGCCGCCGTCCGCGAGCGTCACGGGGTGGGAGAAGATGATGATCGGCCGCCCGGAGGTCCGGCCGACGATCACCCGGCTGATGTGCGGGCGCCCGGCCTTGGCGTCCAGGAAGTATTCGCGGTCGCTCACGTTCACCCGCTGCGCGGAGTCGCTGTCGTGGATGATCCAGCCGTCCGGCCCGGCCAGGACCACGCCCGTGACGTCCGGGTGCGTGGCCTGATACAGGCCGAAAAGATCCTTGATGTGGCCCATGTCCCGCGTGCGCGCGGCTTCGGACTGGGCCAGGAGGGCCACGTCGCTCTGCCGCTCGCGCAGCCAGGCTTCCACGAACTGCCGTTGCAGGCTCGCGTTCTCCCGCAGCTCGGCCATGCGGGCGTCGAGCATGGCGCTTTTGACGTAGACCATCAGGATGCCCGTGGCCAGGGCCATGGGCAGCGCGACCAGGAGGAAGGAGTAGAATCGGACCCGGCCCCGGATGGTCGACGGGGCGAAGAATTTCGTCACTGCTGTACCTCGTGTTTCCTATGCGGCGCCCGGTCCGGGCGGGGACGGCGCACAGACGCCGTTCCCGATACTATCCCAAAACACGCGGCCGGGCAAAGCGGTATCGCGCTCTGCGGGGCCGTGGGCCCGGCGGCCCGCAAAAACGCCGCCGCGCGTTGCCCTCGCCCGAAAAGCCCTGTATAACGGGAGAATGCGCATCGCCCTGTGCACCCCATTCAAGCCCATGGACCACCCTCGCCTGTCCGGCGACGTGACCATCGCCCGCGACGCCATGGGCTTCTTCCAGCGCGCCGGGCACACGGTGGAGCCCGTGCGCGCGCCGTCCACGGCCTGGCTCTGGCTGCGGCCCGGGCGCTGGCCGGGGTTCGCGCGGGCCGGGCGGGCCGCCCTGTCCCAGGCGGCGTCCTGCGACGCCTGGTTCTCCTACCACAGCTACTACAAGGCGCCGGACCTGCTCGGCCCGCGCGCCCGGCGCCTGGGCCGGCCCTATTTCCTGCTGGCCGGGAGCCACGCGGCCAGGCGCCTGTTCAGCCCGCGCACCCTGCCCGGGGCGCTGCTCAACCTGCGGGCCCTGGACGCGGCGGACCAGGTCTTCGTCAACAAGCGCGACGACTGGGTGAGCTGCGCCCGGGTGGTGCCGCCGGAGCGTCTGGCCTACGTGCGCCCCGGGGTGCACCTGCCGACCTTCGCCCGCGACGCGGCGGCCCGCGAGGCCCTGCGCGCCGAGTGGGGCGTCGGGCCGGGGACGGTGGTCGTGGCCACGGCGGCCCTGTTCCGTCCCGGGACCAAGGCGGACAACGTGGAGCGCGTGATCCGGGCCTGCTCCCGGCTTCAGGCCCAGGGCCGGGACCTGCTGCTGGTCCTGGCCGGGGACGGAGGCGCCGGGCCCATGCTGCGCCGCCTGGCCGGGGAGCTGCTGGCCGAGCGCGCCCTGTTCCTCGGGGTGGTCCCGCGCCAGGAGCTGTTCCGCGTGTTCAGCGCGGCGGACGTCTTCGCCTTCCCCGGGCTGCACGAGGCCCTGGGCATGGTCTACCTGGAGGCCCAGGCCTGCGGGCTGCCCGTGGTGGCCACGGACCACCGGGGCGCGCCGGAGATGGTGGCCGACGGCCGGAGCGGACTGGTGGTCCCGGCCGCTGGCGGGGACGCGGCCTTCACCGCCGCCCTGGGCCGCCTGCTGGACGACGCCGCCCTGCGCGCCGCCCTGGCCGCCGGCGCCCTGGCCCACGTCCGCGACCGCCACGACATCGACGCCAACTACCGCCTGGTGGAGGGCGTGATGCTCGCCGCCGTGGAGCGCGCGCGCCGCGCCCGGGCGGACGCCGGAAAGGCGGGAGGCCGAGGATGCGCGTGATGCACTACTGTCAGCACGTGCTGGGCGTGGGGCACCTGTTCCGCAGCCTGGAGATCGCCCGGGCCCTGGCCGGGCACGACGTGCTGCTGGTCACGGGCGGGCGCGCGGCCCCGGCGGCGCTGCCGCCCCACGTGCGCCACCTGCCGCTGCCGCCGCTGATGATGGACCCGGACTTCTCGCGCCTGCTGCCCGGCGAGCCGCCGCGCCCCGGGGAGCCGGAGCAGGCCGCCGTGCGGCGGATCATGGCCGAGCGCCGCGAGACGCTGCTGGACCGCCTGCGCGAGGAGCGGCCGGACGCCCTGCTGGTGGAGCTGTTTCCCTTCGGGCGCAAGCGCTTCGGCTTCGAGCTGCTGCCGCTGCTCGAGGCGGCGCGCTCCGGGAAGCACGGGCGCTGCCTGGCGGCGTGCAGCCTGCGCGACATCCTGGTGGAAAAGGACGACCAGGCGGCCTTCGAGGCCAAGGTCCTGGACCGCCTGAACCCCAATTTCGGCCTGCTGCTGGTGCATTCGGACCCGCAGCTGGTGCGCCTGGAAGAGACCTTCTCGCGCACGGCGGACATCGCCATGCCCGTGGCCTACACCGGCTACGTGACCCCGCGCCCGGAGCCCGGGGCCGGGGAGCGGCTGCGCGCCGCCCTGGGTCTGGCGCCCGGGCAGCGGATGGTGGTGGCCAGCGCCGGGGGCGGCGCCGTGGGCCAGGAACTGGTGCGCGCGGCGCTGGCCGCCTCGCGCCTGCTGGCCCCGCAGCTGCCGCACCGGCTGTTCGCCTTCTCCGGCCCGTACTGCGCGGACGAGGACCACGCGGCCCTGGCCGCCCTGGCGGCGGAGATGCCCTGGGCCCGGCTGGAACGCTTCGCCACGGATTTCCCGGCCTGGCTGGACGCGGCGGACCTCTCCGTGAGCATGGCCGGATACAACACGACCATG
>CAYUIN010000211.1:0-5292 GCA_964444695.1 uncultured Desulfocurvus sp. | reverse complement strand
CTTCGTCTCTCGCCTTGCTAAAAACTCAGCCCTGCTTCTGCATGATCTTCGCCCAGCTATCCCTGAGCGTCGCGGTGCGGTTGAAGACCAGTTTGCCGTCGGCGCAATCCTTCGCATCCGCGCAGAAGTAGCCCAGACGCTCGAACTGGCATTTGAAGCCCGGCGCCACCTTCGACATGCTCGGCTCCAGCCAGGCGCGCACCACCTTCAGCGACTCGGGGTTGATGTTGTCCGTGAAGCTGCCGCCTTCCTCGCACTCCATCGGATTGTCCTTCACGAACAGGCGGTCGTACAGCCGGACCTCGGCGGGGACGGCGTGGGCCGCGCTGACCCAGTGCAGCGTGCCCTTGACCTTGCGGCCGTCCTCGGACCAGCCGCCCTTGGTGGCCGGGTCGTAGGTGCAGCGGATCTCCGTGATCTTCCCGGCCGCGTCCTTCACCACGTCCGTGCAGGTCACGTAGTAGGCGTAGCGCAGGCGGACCTCCTTGCCCGGGGCGAGGCGGAAGAACTTCTTGGGCGGGTCCTCCATGAAATCCTCGCGCTCGATCCACAGCTCCCGCGAGAACGGCACCTTGCGCTTGCCCATGGACTCGTCCTCGGGATGGAACGGCATCTCGAACTCGTCCACCTGCCCCTCGGGGTAGTTCTCCACCACCAGGCGTACCGGGTCGATGACGCCCAGCACGCGCGGGGCGCGGTTGTTCAGGTCCTCGCGCAGGCAGTGCTCCAGCAGCGCGCAGTCCACCGTGCTGTCCGCCTTGGCCACGCCGATGCGCTCGCAGAAGTCGCGGATGGACTCGGCCGTGTAGCCCCGGCGGCGGAAGCCGCTGATGGTCGGCATGCGCGGGTCGTCCCAGCCGCTGACGTGGCCTTCCTGCACCAGCTGGATCAGGCGGCGCTTGGAAAGCACCGTGCCGGTGATGTTCAGCCGCGCGAATTCATACTGGCGCGGGCGCGGGTCGATGCCCAGGGTGTCCAGGACCCAGTCGTACAGGGCGCGGTTGTTCTCGAACTCCAGGGTGCAGATGGAGTGGGTGATGCCCTCGATGGCGTCGGACAGGCAGTGGGCGAAATCGTACATCGGGTAGATGCACCAGGCGTCGCCCGTGCGGTGATGGTGCGCGTGGCGGATGCGGTACAGGGTCGGGTCGCGCAGCACCACGTTGGGGTGGGCCATGTCGATCTTGGCCCGCAGCACGTAGCGCCCGTCCTCGAACTCGCCGGCGCGCATGCGCGCGAACAGGTCCAGGCTCTCCCCTGCGGGGCGGTCGCGCCAGGGGCTCTCCTTGCCCGGCTGGGTCAGGGTGCCGCGGTGCTCGCGGATCTCCTCTGCGCTCAGCTCTTCCACGTAGGCCTTGCCCATCTCGATCAGGCGCACGGCGAAGGCGTAGAGTTTTTCGAAATAATCCGAGGCGAAGAAGTTGTTGGTCCATTTGAAGCCCATCCACAGGACGTCTTCCTTGATGGACTCCACGTACTCGACTTCTTCCTTGGTCGGGTTGGTGTCGTCGAAACGCAGGTTGCAGGCCCCGGCGTATTCCTTGGCCAGGCCGAAGTTCAGGCAGATGGACTTGGCGTGGCCGATGTGCAGGTAGCCGTTGGGCTCCGGCGGGAAGCGGGTCACGACGTGGTCCCAGGTGCCGTCGGCCAGGTGCTGGTCGATGATCTGGCGGATGAAGTGGCGCGGGGCGGCGGCCTCTCCGGTCTCGGGGGCCTGGGTGGTCTTGTCTGCGGCCATGGGGTACCTCTGCGTTCTGGGAGTGCGGCGCGGCGCGCGCCGCCGTGCAGTATGACACGAAACCCGGTGGACCGCCAGAGCGGCGCCCGCCGGGACAGCCCGTGCATACGGAAAACGGGCCGGGCGGTCAAACCCCGCGCGCGCTCCCGTCCGGCGCGGCTCGCGGCGGGCAGGTGACGGAAGCCCCGCCTTTCGTGTATCCTGTTTCCGACAGGCGGGCCCGGCCCGCCGCGCCACGGCCGCCCCGCGAACCCCGCCCCAGGAGACTCCATGCCCCGCACGCCGCCCGCCCCGCGCCTGAGCGCCGCCCTGGCCGTGGTCGCCCTGGCCCTGGGCCTGCTGCTGCCCGCGCCCGCCGTGGCCAGGCTCCAGGTGGACACCCGCACCCGCTACGAAATGGTCTGGGGCCGCAGCGAGCGCGAGCTCTCCGAAAGCGTGGTGGACCACGTGTTCACCACCGCCGTGAACAGCCCCACGGCCGCCGCCATGTGCGGCGCCATGCCCGAGGTCAAATACACCATCGAGGGCAAGGACGGGCGCTACAGCCTGAAATCCTGGCTGGTGAAGCTGACCGTCGTCTACTACTACCCCAAATGGGGCAACTCCTCCTACGCGACCATCGCCCTGCGCAACAAATGGCAGGACTACCAGCGCGTGCTGCGCGCCCACGAGGAGACCCACGGCCGCATCGCCCGGGAATACGCCGTCCAGGTGGACGAGGCCCTGCGCCACGTGCCGGACGCCGCCGACCCCGGGGTCATCCGCCAGGCCGTGCACATGACCTTCACGGACATCTGGGAGGACCAGCGCCGGGCCCAGTCCCGTTTCGACGAGCAGAGCAACCCGGTTCGTTTTCCGTTACCGGAAAATTTTCAACCCCGCGCGAACTGAGCCCCGGGCCGCCCGCAAGCCGCGTATCACGGGGCTTCGCTCGGATTTGCTGCGTTCGCAACCGCCCAAAATGACAGGTGGAAATCCAATTGGAAATGGGCTAAGGGTTGCATTGCAAGAGGGGTGGTCCAGTTTTTGACTTGATTAGACTCTGGCACCACTGTATAAAAATTCATGCCTGTGGCATCATGTGATTTTACTGCTGCGCGCGTTGGATTTCGTTTTCGCTCGAAGAGTCGCACCGGAGTGCACCTGTGGCCTGAACCGGAACGTTCTCGGATGACGTGATGACCTCAAGGAAGACAGCGACGGCCCCCAAGGCCGCCACGCAGACCCCGCGCGCGCCCTCGGGCGCCCAGGGCCCCGCTCAAGGCGGGACGGATCGCAGCAAGGCGCTGCTCAGCGTCTTGTACCGCATCTCCAACACGGTCCACGTCACCCACGACCTGCCGGAACTCTACGCCGGGATCCACGCCATCCTGCGCGACGTCATCCACGCCCCCAACTTCTTCATCTCCCTGGTGGACGAGCCCGGCGACTGCCTGATGTTCCCGTATTTCGCGGACACCATGGACGAGGGCATCTACCAGATCGACAACATCTCCGACCCCGCCACCAAGAGCCTGACGCTGGACGTGATCCGCAGCGGCAAGCCGCTGCTGGTCCACAAGGGCGAGCTGGACCCCATGGCCATCCGCCGCAATCCCCGGATCAGCGGGGTGGTGGGCACCGCCGCCGAGATCTGGCTCGGGGTACCCCTGGTGGTGGAGGGCAAGACCATCGGCGCCATGGCCGTGCAGGACTACGAGGACCCGGAGCGCTACGGCCCGGCGGACGTGGAACTGCTCACCGCCGTCTCCGAGCAGGTGGCCATGGCCATCGAGCGCAAACGGATGCACGAGGCCCTGCGCCTGTCCGAAAAGCGCTACCGCACCGTGTCCGACTCGGCCTTCAACCTGGAGACCTGGCGCGCGCCGGACGGCACGCTGCTGTACGTCTCGCCCTCGTGCCTGCGCATCACCGGCTATTCGCCGGAAGCCTTCCTGGCCGATCCGTTCCTCATGGAGCGCATCGTGCACCGCGACGACCTGCCCCTGTGGACGGAGTTCATCCGCGACGGCTGCCAGAGCCTGGGAGACAGCCTCGAGTTCCGCATCTTCCGCGAGGACGGCCGCATGCACTGGCTGTCCGTGGTCAGCCAGTCGGTGGCGGACGACGACGGGACCTGCCTGGGCCTGCGGTGCAGCATGCGCGACATCACCGACCAGAAGACCATGGAGAAGCAGCTCCGCTACGAGAGCCTGCACGACCCGCTCACCGGCCTGGCCAACCGCAACCTCTGCCTGGACCGCATCCGCCAGACCATGGAGCGCGCCAAGCGGCGGGACAACCACTATTTCGCCCTGGCCTTCCTGGATATCGACCGTTTCCGCGTGGTCAACGACTCCCTGGGCCACCGCGTGGGAGACACCCTGCTGCGCGAGGTCAGCTACCGGCTGCTCCGCTGCGTGCGCAGCCTGGACACCGTCTCGCGCTACGCCGGGGACGAATTCGTGGTCGTCTTCGACGAGCTGGACTCCCAGCGCGAGGCCGTGGCCATCGCCAAGCGCATCCGCCAGGTCCTGGCCGAGCCGTTCCACATCGCCGATCAGGAGATCCGCATCACGGCCAGCATGGGCCTGGTGCTCGCGCCCATGGAGGAGTCGCGCCCCGAGGCCCTGTTGCAGCAGGCCAACATCGCCATGCACCAGGCCATGCGCAGCGGCGGCAACCGCACCAAGGTCTTCACCCAGCGCATGCTGGACCAGGCCGTGCAGGCCATGACCCTGGAGCGCGACCTGCGCCGGGGCATGGAAAAGGGCGAGTTCTTCCTGCAATACCAGCCCATCGTCAGCCTGCGCGACGACAGGCTCATCGGCTTCGAGGCCCTGGTGCGCTGGAACCACCCCCAGCGCGGGGTGCTGCCCCCGGGGCTGTTCATCCCCGCCGCCGAGGAGTCCGGTCAGATCATCGACCTGGGCCTGGTGGTGCTGCGCGCGGCCTGCGCGACCATGGCCAACTGGCTGGGGCGCTACCCCGGGCAGGACCATCTGCACATGTCCGTGAACCTTTCGCCCCGGCAGTTCTCCCAGCCCAGCCTGGTGGAGCAGATCACCTGCATCCTGGAGGAGACGGGCCTGCCGCCCAGGCACCTCAAGCTGGAGATCACCGAGTCGGCCATCATGGACAACGCCGAGAGCGCCCTGTCCATGCTGCGGCGCCTCAAGGCCCTGGGCATCAAGCTGTCCATCGACGACTTCGGGACCGGCTATTCGTCCCTGTCCTACCTGCAACGCTTCCCCGTGGACACCCTCAAGGTGGACCGCTCCTTCATCTGCGACATGGCCCGCAACGCGGAGAACACGGCCATCGTCCGCGCCGTGGTCGTGCTGGCCAAGAGCATGGGCCTGGACGTGGTGGCCGAGGGCGTGGAGGAGCACGAGCAGATGACGCTGTTGCGCGGGTTGGAATGCGACAACATCCAGGGCTTCCTGTACTCCCGGCCCCTGGACGCCGAGTCCGCCGACGCCTTGCTGGGCAGCCCCGCCGCCTGATCCGCTTCCGCGCCTTGCACGCCCGCCACGCCCCGCGCGGCAAACGGCCCGGGCCGCGGGGGATCGCCT
>CAYUIN010000210.1:0-5308 GCA_964444695.1 uncultured Desulfocurvus sp. | reverse complement strand
CCGAGCTGGAGATCCAGAGCTACTACTTCTTCCGCGACCTCAAGAGCCGCTACCCCGAGCTGTCCGACGAACTGGACGGCATCTACGCCGGGATGCAGGCCACGCGGATCATCATCGCCAACCACATGCACGCCGGTGACGGCAACTGCCACGTCAACATCCCCGTGAACTCCAACGACCCGCAGATGATGCACCTGGCCGAGCGGGCCGTGGAACGCGTGGTGAACAAGGTCCACGAGCTGGGCGGGGCCGTGTCCGGCGAGCACGGCATCGGCATCACCAAGATCGCCTTCCAGCAGCAGGACAAGATCGACGCCCTGGCGGCCTACAAGCGCCTCGTGGACCCGCAGGAGATCCTGAACCCCGGCAAGCTGACCACGCGCAAGCTGCCCGTCACGCCGTACACCTTCTCCTTCAACAAGCTGATCCAGGACATCGGGCGCACCGGCCTGGCGGACAAGCAGCGCCTGATGAGCCTGTTGTCCAACGTCCAGACCTGCACCCGCTGCGGCAAGTGCAAGTACGTCTGCCCCATGTACTCGCCCACGCGCGGGCTGATCCACCACCCGCGCAACAAGAACATCTCCCTGGGCGCCATGGTCGAGGCCATCTACTATTCCCAGGTCACCAAGGGCGAGCCCGACCAGGAGCTGCTGGCCCGGCTGCGCGACCTGGTGGACCACTGCACGGCCTGCGGCAAGTGCATGAGCGTCTGCCCGGTGAAGATCAACACCCCCGAGGTGACGCTGCACATGCGCACCTTCCTGGAGGACAAGGGCTCCGGCGGGCACCCGCTCAAATCGCGCATCCTGCACTTCCTGGCCGAGGAGCCCACCCGGCGCGTGCCCCGCGCGGCCAAGCTCGCGGCCTTCGGCCAGGCCATGGGCAACCGCGCCGTGGGGCTGATCCCCGCGCCGTGGAGAAAACGCGCCCAGAGCCCGATCTTCCAGGGCAAGGGCCCGCACCTGGGCTTCAAGAACCTTTCCGAGACCCTGGGCCTGGGCAAGGCCTCGTTCTTCGCGCCCGAGGGCGCGGGCGAGGACGCGCCCACGGCGCTGTACTTCCCGGGCTGCGGCGCCGGGCTGTTCACGCGCTCCATCGGCCTGGCCGGGCTGTACCTGCTGCTGCGCGCCGGGGTGCGGGTGGTCATGCCGCCGGAGCACATGTGCTGCGGCTACCCGCTGCTGGCCGCGGGCTGCGAGGAGGCCTTCAACACCAACCGCCTGCGCAACATGGACCGCCTGGCGGACCTGCTGCGGAAGGCCAAGGACGCGGGCATGGCCCCGACCCACGTGCTGACCTCCTGCGGCACCTGCCGCGAGGGCCTCAAGGAATACCACCTGGAAGCCTTCACCAACGCCCTCGGGCACAAGGACGTGACCCAGTTCATCCTGGAGTCCACGCCCGGCCTGGGCGCCCCGGAGGCGGGCGGGCGGCTGCTGTACCACGCCGCGTGCCACGCCGAGTGGTCGGGCGTGAAGGCAGTGAGGGCGGGCGCCAGATACGCCGAGGCCCTGGCGGGCATGAGCGGCGCCGAGGTGGACGTCAGCCCCGGCTGCTGCGGCGAGTCCGGCATGGGCGCCATGACCACCCCGGCCATCTACAACCGCCTGCGCTCGCAAAAGCAGCAGGTCCTGGCCGAGGAACTGGCGGACTACCCCGCGGACCGGCCCGTGCTGGTGGGCTGCCCGTCGTGCCGCATCGGCGTCTCGCGCTGCCTGATCAACCTGGGCGACCATCACCAGGTGCGCCACACCCTGGAATACCTGGCCGAGCGCCTGGGCGGGCCGCGCTGGAAGAAGGAACTCATGGCCTCGCTGTCCTCCCCCGGGCCCGGCCCGGTGGGCCTGCGCACGGCCAAACTGCCGGCCCCCCGGGGCTGAGGCCACGCCCCCACGCGATGCGCACCCTGGGAATCGACTTCGGCCTGAAGCGGGTCGGCCTGGCCCTGTCCGACCCGCGCGGGAGCATGGCCTTCCCGTACCGGACCATCGAGCGCACCACGCGTGACGCGCTGTTCGCGGAGATCCTGGCCATCCTGGACAAGGAGGCCGTCGAGGCCGTGGTGGTCGGCCTGCCGCTGCTGCTCGACGGCGGCGAGTCCATGACCACGCGCCAGGCCCGCAACTTCGCGGCCAGCCTGGGGCGGCGCACGGACCTGCCCATCGCGCTGATGGACGAGCGCCTGTCCAGCGAGGCCGCCTCCGAGGACCTGGCCCTGGCCGGGATCACCCACGGCAAGCGCAAGAAGGCCGTGCTGGACCAGCAGGCCGCCGTGCGCATCCTGCAGACCTGGCTGGACAACCCGGAGGCCGCCCGATGAAGCCCGCCCGCCTGCGCGCCCTGCTCGCGGCCCTGGGCCTGGCCGTGCTGGCCGCCCTGGCCGTGGCGGGCTGGCTGGCCTGGCAGGCCCACGCCTTCCTGCACACCGCCCCCGAGGATCCGGGCCGCGAGGTGGTCCTGACCGTGGCCCCGGGCAGCACCTTCGACCAGGTGGCCGCGCGCCTGACCGAGGCGGGCTGCATCACCGACGCCCGCAAGTTCCGCCTGCTGGGCCGCTGGCAGGGCAAGCTGGCCAGCGTGCGCGCCGGGGAGTTCCTGCTCAGCACGGGCTGGCCCCCGGCCCGCGTGCTGGAGGAGCTGACCTCGGGCCGCCCGCTGCTGCACCGCCTGGTGGTGCCCGAGGGCCTGACCTGGTGGCAGACCGGGCGCATCGTGGAGGCCTCGGGCCTGGCGGACTTCGCCAGCTTCGAGCGCGCAGTGCACGACCCGGACCTGCTGGCCCGCCGCCACATCCCAGCCGCCAGTGCCGAGGGTTTCCTGTTCCCCGAGACGTACCACCTGCCGCGCCCGCGCGGCGGCGACGCCGCGCCCATCGTGGAGGCCATGCTGGATGCCTTCTGGCGCCAGGCGGGCAGCCGCCTGTGGCCGGACGGCGCGCCCGGGCCCGCCGAGGTCCTGCGCCTGGTGAACCTGGCGGCCATGGTGGAGAAGGAGACCGCCGCCCCCGAGGAGCGCGGGCGCATCGCCGGGGTCTACGCCAACCGCCTGCGGCGCGGGATGCTCCTGCAATGCGACCCCACGGTGATCTACGGCCTGGGCACCGGATTCGACGGCAACCTGACCCGCGCCCACCTGCAGGACAAGTCCAATCCGTACAACACCTACCGCCTGCGCGGCCTGCCCCCGGGGCCCATCTGCTCCCCGGGCCTGGCCGCCCTGCTGGCCGCCCAAAGCCCCGAGCAACACTCCTACCTGTACTTCGTGGCCAAGGGCGACGGCAGCCACGCCTTCAGCCGGACCCTGAACGAGCACAACGCCGCCGTGCGCACCTATCAGCTGAAGCGCCGCAAATAACGGCCTTTCCCAGGCCTTTTCCGACACATAGCCAATCCCGATCATTCTTATCGGAATTATGTCTGCCAAGTAATCAAAAACTCGGCGGGATCGCATTGCCACGCCCGAAGAAGCTGGCTATACAATAGGAGACCCCCCAAGTACCTTTCCGGGCGCAAACACAGGGAGGCTTCCATGCGCAACTCCATAGTGGTCAAGATGATCGCAACGGTCGCCTTGGCCCTGGTTCTGGAAGGCGTTTTCTTTTACTTCTACCTCTTCTTCGACTTCAGGGCGTTTTCCAACCGCCAGGCCGAAGAGACCAAGCAGTTCATCTACAAGGAGCAGCAGTACAGTCTGCAGGACATCGTGGCGATGGCCTACAGTTCCGTCGAACGCTTCTACGACCAGTCCCTCGACATCGAAAACATCAAGAAGGTCGAGGCCGAAAAGCTGCGCAAGATCATCGACTCCGTGCACAGCATGGTCAGCCGGTACTACGCGGACAACAAGGGCGTCCTGCCCCAGGACGAGCTGGTGGCGAACCTCAAGGACATCGTCTCCAAGATCCGCTACGACGGCGACAACTACGTCTGGATCAACGACATGACCCCGACGATGGTCATGCACCCCATCAAGCCCGAACTGGACGGAACCCCCCTGACCGACTTCAAGGACCCCAAGGGCAAGCGCCTGTTCGTGGCCATGGTGGACGTGGTGAGGAAGCAGGGCGAGGGCCTGGTGGACTACCTGTGGAGCAAGCCCGGCGAGTCCGAGCCCAAGCTCAAGGTCTCCTACGTCAAGGGCGTGCCCGAGCTGGGCTGGGTCATCGGCACCGGCGCCTGGGTGGAGGACATCACCGGCGAGCTCAAGCGCCAGGCCCTGGACCAGGTCGCCCGGATGCGCCTGGCCGACGGCAACTACCTGTGGGTCAACGACCTGCACCCGACCATGATCATGCACCCGGTGAACCCCGACCTGGACGGCAAGGACCTGACGGGCTTCAAGGACACCAAGGGCAAGGCGCTGTTCGTGGAGATGGCCGAGAAGGCCGCCAAGGACGGCGAGGGATTCGTGGAGTACTGGTGGGGCAAGCCCGGCCAGTCCGGCGACTTCCCCAAGCTGTCCTACGTGCGCCTGTTCAAGCCCTGGGGCTGGGTCATCGGCATGGGCGTGTACATGGACGAGGTGGACAAGACCGTCAGCTCCGAGCGTGACGCCTTCAACGACTCCATGACCGGCCTGCTCAACAGCGCCTCGCTGTTCGGCGGCCTGTTCGTGGTGCTGTGCGTGGTGATCATGAGCGTGCTGATGCGCTTCAGCCTCAAGAAGCCCATCGACGGTGTGGTGACCTATGCCGAGGAAGTGGCCGAGGGCAACCTCTCCGCCGCCATGACCGGCACCTTCCGGGGCGAGGTCCTCAAGCTCAAGCAGAGCATCGAGGCCATGGTGGGCAGCCTGAAGGCCAAGATGGCCGAGGCCGAGCAGAAGAGCGCGGAGGCCGCCAGCGAGGCCGAGCGGGCCCGCGTGGCCCAGGCCGAGGCCCAGGCCGCCCAGAAGAAGGCCGAAACGGCCAAGCAGGAAGGCATGCTGGCCGCCGCCGGAACCCTGGAAGTCATCGTGGACCGCGTGAACAGCGCCTCGGGCGAACTGGCCTCGCAGTCCGGGGAGATCAACCAGGGCACCGAGCAGCAGAAGAACCGCATCAGCGAGACGGCCACGGCCATGGAGGAGATGAACGCCACGGTCCTGGAAGTGGCGCGCAACGCCTCCGACGCCGCCCAGAACGCCGACGCCGCGCGGCAGAAGGCCCTGGCGGGCCGCGACGTGGTGGCCAAGTCCGTCTCGGCCATCGGCTCGGTGCACGACATGGCCATGATCCTCAAGCAGGACATGGACCAGCTGGGCCGCCAGGCCGAGGGCATCGGCCAGGTGATGACGGTGATCACCGACATCGCCGACCAGACCAACC
>CAYUIN010000209.1:0-5312 GCA_964444695.1 uncultured Desulfocurvus sp. | reverse complement strand
CGTCGGGATGTAGCGCAGTCTGGTAGCGCACCTGAATGGGGTTCAGGGGGCCGGATGTTCAAATCATCTCATCCCGACCACGCGAAAGAACGAGGCTCCGAGCGGTAACGCTCGGGGCCTTTTTCGTTTTTCGTCTCGGGGCGTCCGCCCGGCGGGGGAGCGGGGGTCAGTGGGGGTCGGAAAGGCGCCGCAGGGCCTGTTGCAATTTGTCTATGGCCTCTTCGCGGGTCGCTTCGGTGAGCTTGTCCATGTCCATCTGGATGCGCAGGCCTTCGCTCTGGGTGCAGATGAAGCGGCTGTCCTCGTCGAGGTCGGCGTATTCCGCGATGACGGAATAGGGGCGCACCTTGCGGCGGATGCCCTTGGCCGTGATGGGCGGGCGCTCCTCGGCCTCGACGATGTCGTTGACCAGGGCGTAGGTCTCGTAGGACATGAGAATCCCGCCGGGATCGGCCTGGCCTTCGAGGCGCGCGGCCAGGTTCACCGCCCCGCCGATGATCGTGTAATCCATGCGGTCCGCGGAGCCGAAGTTGCCGACGTTGCAATACCCCGTGTTGATGCCGATCCGCATCCTGAACGGCTTTTCGTAGCCCTGGCTGCGCCACTGGTTCGCCAGTTCGACCATCCTTTTCTGCATGGCGACGGCCATGCGCACGCAGGTCTTGGCGTCCTGCTCCACGCCCAGGGTCTCCGGGTCGCCGAAGAACATGAGCATGGCGTCGCCGATGAACTTGTCGATGGTCGCCCCGTATTCAAGGGCGATCCGCGACATCTCGGTGAAGTAGCTGTTGAGCAGCGTGGTCAGGTCCTCGGGCTGCATGTCCTCGGTCGTCGTTGTGAAGTCCTTGATGTCGCTGAAGAAGACGGTCAGCTTCTTGCGGGTCGTCCGCAGCTCCACGTCCCAATTCCCGGAGAAGATGGAGGCGTACACCTGCGGGGAGAGGTACTTGGAGAGCTTGGTGGACAGTTCCGCCAGCTCCTTGTTGCGCTCGTCCAGCTCCCGGGCCGCCTTGTCGCGTTCCTGCTGGGCGAGCTTCTGGGCGGTGATGTCCAGCCCGACGCTGAGCATGCCCAGGACCTCGCCCGTGTCCTCGTCCACCAGGGCCTTGTTGGTCCAGCTGATCCAGACCCTGGACCCGTCCTTTCGCATGTTTTCGTTTTCGGCCTGCCGGAATTCGTCGGGGTGCCGGACAAGGTTCCCGATCAGCTGCCCCAGGTCGCGGCCGGTGCTCTCCAGCCTGGGGACGATGCTGCCCACGATGTTCTTTCCCAGGATTTCCTCTTCGCCATATCCGAAGAATTCCTGCGCATATTCGTTGAAGAACGTGATGGTCCCGTCGCAGTCCATCTTGAGGATGATGCTGCTGGCGTTCTCCACCAGTTCCCGGTACTTCACCTCGCTTTCGCGTACCGTCTCCTCCATGCGCATGCGCTCGGTGATGTCCTCCTTCACCGCCACGAAATGCGTGATCTCCCCCGATTCGTTGGTGATGGGGGCGATTGACGCGCTCTCCCAGTATTCCTCGCCGTTTTTCTTGCGGTTGTAGAAGACGCCCTTCCACGGGTGGCCGCCCAGGATGGTTTGCCAGAGATTCTCGTACACCGACGGCGGCGTCTTGCCGGACTGGAGTATCCTTGGGGTTTGCCCCAGCACATCCTCGGGGGCATACCCGGTCACTGTGCAGAACGCGGGATTGACGTATTCTATGGTGCCTTCGCGGTCCGTGATGACGACGATGACCGGGCTCTGGTCCACGACCTTGGAGAGCTTCCGGATGACGTCCTGGGCCTTCTTCTGCTCGGTGACGTCCCGCACGGAGGCGATGACCTGAAGCCCGTTTGCGGTCTGGATGGGGCTGAGCTTGATGTCCACGGCGATGCGCGCTCCGCCCTTGACCACCGCTTCCGCATCGGACAGCTGGGCGGACATTTCGGCCAGGGGCCGCTTGAAGAAGGCGCGCACGTTGCCGGGATGGGCGTCGCGGAATTCTTCGGGCAGGAGCATGTTGGTCCGCATGCCCAGAAGCTCCCGGCGCGAATAGCCGAAGGTCTTTTCGGCCTGCGAGTTGAGGTAGGTGATTCTGCCTGCGGAGTCGACGATGAGCAGGGCGTCCGGCGTCCCTTCCAGCACCGTCTTGATGCGCGCCTCGCTTTCCGCCAGCTCGGCGTTCTTGTTCCTGATGTTCTGGATGAGCTGGTTTTGGGACGGGCGGGCAAGGCTGGTGCGCAGCGTGTCGAGCGCCTCGCCCACAGGGCAGGCAGCGGAGGACGGCAGCCGCCGCCGCATCATGAGGCTGGTTCCCTTCGGCCCGTTCTTGATGGCGAACGAATCGAAGAAGCGCGCGGCGGACTGCGGCGGGGAAACGGCGCGCGTGAATCTGATGACCATGCACAGCGCCGGGCGGTCCTGGTGCTCCTTGATCGCCAGGAAGGCGCGGACGGCGTCGCCGTCTCCGCAGGCCATGCGGCAGAGTTCCGAGAAGGCGGAAACGAGTTTCGTCGCCTCGAGGCTGTCGAATCCCAGCAGGGAGACCGCATACAGGAGCTTCTTGCGCACCTCGCTGAAGGAGTCGCAGTCGTAGACCGACAACCTCCCGAGCATCGTCACGCCACGTACCTCATGACCAGGCAGGAGGCGTCGTCGTCCTCCTTTGCGAAGGACGACATGATCCGGTCGGCGATTTCCGCCGCCGAACCCGTGAGCAGGCCGGGGTGCTCGTGGGGCTGGAAGTGCGCGGTGATGCCGTCCGAATGCAGCAGCACGATGTCGCCGAGGGCCAGCCGGAGCGACGTTTCCCTGCACACCGGGGCCATGTATCCCACGATCCCTTCCTGCGAGAGGAGGCGGCGGTCCTCGGAGCCGAAGATCCGGCAGGCGATGTTGCCCACGCCGATGAAGCGCATTTCCCCGTTGGCCGTGTCGATGCGGCAGAGGGCGGCCACGCCGCCGCGCGTGCCCTGCAGGTGCCTATGCAGCCCCCGCAGCAGCTCGGGCAGGGGGGTGTCCGCGTGTTCGGTCAGGTAGGCGTCCGCCAGCAGCGAGACTTCATGCGCCTCCGCGCCGTGTCCGAGGATGTCGACCAGGGCCGCGAAGCAGGCCTCGCCCCGCATGGCGACCAGGCCGGTGTCCCCGCATTCGTCGTCCAGCCCGGTCATGGCGCGTTTTGCCAGATGAAAGTCCACACGCGGCATGTTCATTCGCTCCATTTTCTCGCGACGCATCGGGTCCCCGTGTCCGCAGAGGACTCCACGACGAACTCGTCCATTATCCGCTTGATGCCCGGCAGGCCGAGTCCGAGGCTTCCGCCGCTGCTGTAGTTCTCCTGCATGGCCAGTTCGATGTCCGCGATCCCCGGCCCGGAGTCCTCGGCCACGACTTCGATCCCCCTGTTTTCCGCCGTCCGCACGACGCGCATCCGGATCTCGCCGGACCCGGCGTAGCGCACGATGTTGGTGGCCAGTTCGGACACGGCCGTGGCGATGAGGTATTGGTTCGTTTCGTCGAATCCCGCCTGTTCCGCCGTGCGGCGGGCCGCCGCGATGGCGGTTCCCACGTCGGCGAGGTCGACCAGGTCGACGCATTCCAGCCAGGGCTGATCAATACTGCTCGGCGTCGTCATCTGGGACGTCTTCCTCCTCTGTCCTGTCCTCATCGGCGTCCTTGTCCTGTGCCTCGTCCTGTTCCGGATGCTCGGTGTCGTCGTCGTCCCGGGTTTCGGATTCGTCGCGCGTCTCGTCCTCGTCCTCGGATTCCGGCTCCGGGCGCAGCAGGGCCAGCCCCGTCGCCACGTCCGTCACCGCGTGCAGGCCCGTGCTGTCCACGTCGAATTCGATGAGGGCCGCGACCACGCCGGGTTGGAAGCCCGAAAAGATCGTCTTGGCTCCCAGCATGCCCAGGGTCCGAGCCGTATCCGCCAGGAGGCCGTAGCTGACGGAGTCGAGCACCCGCAGGGCGGATACGTCGAGAATGACGCCCCGCGCACCGAGGGCGTAGGCCCGCTCCAGAACGCAACGACGCATCTCGCGCAGCGATTCGTCATCGAAGGTGTTGGGGGCCTGGACGACGAGCACCTGGTCCACCATGTGAATGCCCGTCATGATGCTGCTAGCCGAGTCAGGCATGAACGCACCTCCGGACGGCGCGCCGGGGGCGGCGGCCTGTGGGGCATCCCGCGCGCATGGCTACTTCTTCTTCGTCTTGACTTCGAGTTCCATGTTGGCGAACGCGTCGCCCAGCGCATCGCGCAGGCTGGAGTTGGTGGCCACGTCGCCGAGATCGATGCCCAGGTGCACCAGGGCTTCGGCCACGGCAGGAGAGATGCCGGAGATGATGCAGTGGCAGCCCATCAGTTTGGTGGCCTTGGTGATCTTGATCAGGTGGCTGGCCACGGCGGTGTCCACGGCCGCCACGCCCTGGATGTCCAGGATGATGGTCTTGGCCGAGGTCTCCCGGATCTTGTTCAGCATGGCGTTCATCATCTGCTGGGCGCGCATGGAATCCACGACGCCGAGCACCGGGAGCACCACGATGCCTTCCCAGAGGCTGATGGCCGGGGTGGAGATCTCCTGGATGGTGCGGCTTTGTTCGCGCAGCCGCTTCTCGTCCCGGACCCGCTCGGTGATGTCGATGACGTACTCCACGCCGCCGATGACGTTGCCCCCCGCGTCCGTGAGCGGCGCCGCGGTGTACTCGATGGGGATGGTCTTGCCGTTCAAGGTGATTTCGTTTCTGGCGGTGCTGGTTTCGCCGGTGTTCATGGCGGTCTTCATGCGGCAGTCCTTGTTGCCGCAGTGCTTGGAATTGAAGACATCCCCGCAGTGCAGGCCCAGGACGTCCTTGGACGATTTGCCCAGGATATTCAGCCCGGCCTTGTTCATGAAGATGATCTTCATGTCGCTGTCGACAGCGAAGACTGTGGTGGGCAATTGATCGAGTACCTGTGTAGAGAGGTCGGTCTCGATGCTTTTTGTTTTGGCCTTGCCGGTGCCCTTCATGTTGTCTTCCTCCTGCGCATGGTGTTGAGGGAATATAGGACGCAATTTTAGTAGCTATGCCAATGCCGACAATTTTGCAATGGATTGTGTGATTTTCTGTATCCGATGCATCACGGTGGCCCGTTGTGCACAGCAAAGAATATGCGCAGGCAATGAAACGAGGCGGTTTGCCGGTCGGGGGATCCGAGGCGCAGGAGATGGGCGTGCCGCGCGGCCTTGGCCGGGGGCCGGCGGCCGGTGCGCGGACGGTCGGGCGGCAGGGGGGCTTAGGGCTTGAGGTGCTTTTTGACGTGCTTGAGGTACTTGCCGAAGGCCTT
>CAYUIN010000208.1:0-5332 GCA_964444695.1 uncultured Desulfocurvus sp. | reverse complement strand
CAGCCGGGGCCTGCGCGACGAGGACACGCTGATGTGCGTGGCCGTGATGCCCATGGTCCGCTGCCGCGCGGGCGGCGTGGCCTACACCCATAGCCCCCTGGACCCGGGCGACGACGCCCTGTCCATAAGCGCCGTGCACGGCCTGCCCAAGAGCGTGGTGGACGGCAACGACGCGGGCCAGACCTGGCGCCTGGAGCGCACGGCCGCCGGACCGCGCGTGGTACAGCGCGAAGCCGTGGTCCAGCACGAGGCCTACCAGCCCGGCGAGGACGAGGGCCTGGAACGCGTGGAGCTGACGCCCGAGGACCGGGCGGCCGACGTGCTCGGCGAGGACGAGGTCCTGCGCCTGGCCGGGCTGATCCTGGACATCGAGGCCCACATGGGCCGGGCCCAGGACGTGGAATGGGCCCTGGCCGAGGACGGCGGGCTGGTGATCCTGCAGTCCAGGCCGCTCTCCGGCTTTGCCGCGCCCGAGCCGCCCAGGCGGGACGACGGCCCCCTGGCCCCGCGCCACGAGCCCGAGGAGCACGGGCCCCGGCCCCTGGTGCGCTGCGGCGCCCCGGGCAGCCCCGGTACGGGCAGCGGCCCGGTGCACCTGGTGCGGACCCAGGCCGAGGCCCTGGAATTTCCCGAAGGCGGGGTGCTGGTGGCCCCGCTGGCCCGGCCCGAATGGGCCGCGCTGCTGCCCCGCGCGGCGGCACTGATCTGCGAGCGCGGCGGCGTCACCGGACACCTGGCCACCGTGGCCCGGGAGTACGGCGTCCCGGCGGTGTTCCTGTGCAAGGGCGCTTCCGGCGTGTTGCCTCCCGGAGAGATGGTGACCGTGGACGCCGATGCCGGGTGCGTGCTGCCCGGCGTGGTGCGCGCCGAGGCGCCGGACCCGCGCGCCAGGCGCCGGGGCATCCGGGGCACGCCAGTGCACGAGGCCTTGCGCCGGGCCGCGCTGCTGGTGGTGCCGCTGCACCTGCTGGACCCGCAGGCGGAGAGCTTCCGCCCCGAGCGCTGCCGCACCCTGCACGACATCACCCGCTTCTGCCACGAGCGCGCCGTGGCCGAGATGTTCGGCCGGGATGCCCCGCCCCTGCCCCAGGCCGCTGCGCGGCGCCTGGTCTGCGGGGTGGTCATGCAGTTCTGGGTGGTGGACCTGGGCGGCGGGCTGCGCCGCACCCCGTCCGCCAAGACCGTGGACGTGGACGACGTGGCCTGCGCCCCGCTGCTGGCCCTGTGGCGCGGCATGACCGCCCGGCCCTGGGACGGGCCGCCCCCGGTGGACGCCAAGGGCTTCATGAGCGTGCTGGCCGAGGCCGCCTCCAACCCGGACCTGGCGGCGGAGAACCGCTCCGCCTTCGCCGAGCGCAATTATTTCATGATCTCCAAGACCTTCTGCAACCTCCAGTCCCGCTTCGGGTTCCACTTCTGCACCGTGGAGGCCGAGGCCGGGCCCGACCCCACGGGCAACTACGCGGCCTTCCGCTTCGCCGGTGGCGCGGCGGACAAGCGCCGCCGCGAGCTGCGCGCCCGCTTCGTGGGCCGGCTGCTGGAAACCCGGGGAATGCGCGTGGACATCACCGGCGACGTGATGCTGGCCCGGGTGGAGAACGTGCCGCAGGCCGAGATCCTGGACCTGCTGGCCGTCATCGGCCACCTCATCGTCCACACCCGCCAGTTGGACATGATCATGGCCGACCCGGTGGAGGCCACGCGCCGCACCGAGGCCATCGCCGCCGACCTGCGCACCCTGCTGGCCCCGCCCCCCGCAGACCAGGCGCGACCCTGCACGACGGTTTCTTGATTATTCCCTTTTAATTTAGGCAGATGAAGGAATCGCGCAAGCCCATTCCTGGCCCGACCCTTGCTAGGAACGGACCAGGACGGCGCGCCGCCCGCCCCGGCTCCGGGGCCGCGCGACGCACCGCACACGGAGGGTGGGCATGCAGGAACAGGACTACGGACGACTGCGCTTCAAGATCACGGCAACCACGCTGGCCTTCTCCCTGCTGCCGCTGTTCATCCTGGGCTGGGTCATCCACCTGCAGTTCAACACGGCCTACACGGACAAGGTCATGTCCAGCATGGCCGCCACCGTGGCCAACAAGCGCCGGACCATCGACTTCTTCCTGGAAGAGCGCATGGCCCAGCTGCGCACCCTGGGCCAGACCCACAGCGCCCGGGAGCTGACCGCCCCCGGCGCCCTGGAACAGATGTTCCGCGTCATCCAGGCCCAGTCGCGCTCCTACGTGGACCTCGGGGTCATCGACTCCCAGGGCCGCCACGCGGCCTACGTCGGCCCGTACAGGCTCCAGGACGTGAACTACAGCGCCGAGGGCTGGTTCGCCGAGACCATGATGCGCGGCCAGTACCTCTCCGACGTCTTCCTCGGCTTCCGCAACTTCCCGCACATCATCATCGCCGTGCGCTGCGGCCAGGGCTCCGAGTCCTGGATCCTGCGCGCGACCATCGACTCCGAGGTCTTCAACTCCCTGGTCCAGAGCCTGCGCACGGGCCGCAGCGGGGACGCCTTCCTGGTCAACGAGACCGGGCAGTTGCAGACGCCCTCGCGTTTCGGCGGGGACGTCCTGGCCACCCTGCCCCTGGACCCGGGCGGCGTGTTCCACGGCGAGCGCGTGGAGGAGCTGGTGCTGGGCGAGAACCGGCGCATCGTGGGCCAGGCCTGGCTGACCCGCACCCACTGGCTGCTGATGGTCACCGAGGACCCGGACGAGGCCATGTCCCCGCTGTTCCGCACGCGCTGGATCGGGGCCCTGGCCCTGGCCACCGTGGCGGGGGTGATCATCCTGGGCACCGTGCTGGTGACGCGCTCCACCGTGGCCAAGATCCGCCGCGCCGACCAGGAGCGCGCGGCCCTGGACGCCGAGCTGATGCAGGCCGGGAAGATGGCCGCCCTGGGCAAGCTGGCGGCCGGAGTGGCCCACGAGATCAACAACCCGCTGACCCTGATCATGGAGAACGCGGGCTGGATACAGGACCTGCTGACCGAGGAGGACCCCTCGGCCATCGAGGGCTTCGCCGAGATCGACGGCGCGGTGCGCAAGATCGAGCAGCACGTGGAGCGCGCCCGCCAGGTGACCCACAGGATGCTCGGCTTCGCCCGGCGCATGGAGCCCGTGGAGGAGGACGTGGACCTCAACCACCTCGCCGAGCAGGCCATCTCCTTCTTGCAGAGCGAGGCCACCCTGCGCGACATCGCCCTGGAGCGGGCCTACGACCAGGACCTGCCGCGCATCAGCACGGACACCGCCCAGGTGCAGCAGGTGCTCCTCAACCTGTTGGACAACGCCATAGACGCCGTGGACCGCAACGGCGAGGTGACCGTGTCCACCGGCGCCACGGCCGACGGCCAGGGCGTGTGGCTGACCGTGACCGACGACGGCCCGGGCATCCCCGAGCCCGTGCTGGCGCGGATATTCGAACCCTTCTTCACCACCAAGAGTCCCGGCCAGGGCACCGGCCTGGGGTTGTCCATCGCCTACAGCATCATCCGCAAGCTGGGCGGGGAGCTTCAGGCCGCCAACGTCCCGGGCGCGGGCGCGTCCTTCACCATCACCCTGCCCCGGCAGGCCACGGGCGCGGGCAAGGGCGCCCGGGACAACGAGGAGAGCTGAGCATGGAACCGATCAAGGTGCTTATCGTCGACGACGAGCCGGATTTCCTGCAACTGTTCGTCAAACGGTTCTCCAAGCGCAACCTGGACGTGGCCCCCGCCGAGGGCGGCAAGGCGGCCCTGGAACACCTGCGCGACAATCCCGTGGACGTGGTGGTGCTGGACATGAAGATGCCCGGCATGGACGGCCTGGAAGTCCTGCGCGAGATCCGCCGCCGCCACCCGCGCGTGGAGGTCATCATGCTCACCGGGCACGGCTCGGCCGAGGCCGGACTGCGGGGCATGAGCCTGGGCGCCTACGATTTCGTGATGAAGCCGTTTCGCATCGACGACCTGCTGGAGCGCATCCGCAAGGCCTGGGACCACGCCCGGCGCACCAAGACCCGCGACGAGGGCGCCCGATGAGCCCGCTGCGCGACCGCCGCGACGACCGGGCCCAGCGCCTGCTGGCCCAGTACGTCATGCCCCCGGCCCTGGCGGTCTGCGTGGGCGCGGCGCCGCTGGTGCCGCAGGGTTGGGCCCTGGGCCTGGCCTGCGCGGCGGGCGTGGGCGCGGCCCTGGCCGTGCGCGGCCTGCTGGCCCGGGCCCGGGTCGTGGCCTGCGAGCGCCGGGAGCTGGGCGAGCAGCTGGTGCAGTCCCAGAAGCTGGCCGTGCTGGGTGAGCTGTCCTCGGGCATTGCCCACGAGATCAACACCCCGCTGGCGATCATCGAACAGGAAGTGGAGCTGCTGGGCATGGAGGCCAAGGGCGCGGTGCCGGACGAGGTCCTGGACCGCCTGACGCGGCGCTTCGACTCCATCCGCTCCCAGGTCCACCGCTGCGGCGACATCACCCACGGCATGCTGCAACTGGTGCGCAAGGCCGAACCCGTGCTGCAACACGCCTGCCTGGCCGAGCTGTGCGAGGACATGGCGCTTTTGGCAGACCGCGAGGCCGCCCGGCGCGAGGTGACCATCGAACGCAACTACGACGAGGCCATGCCCGAGGTCCGCACCAGCCCGCCGCAGCTCAAGCAGGTGGTCCTGAACCTGCTGGTCAACGCCGTGCAGGCCGTGGGCAAGCGCGGCACGGTGCGCATCACGGTGCGCCCGGAGCACGAGGGCTCGGCGCTGATCGAGGTCCGCGACGACGGGCCGGGCATCCCACCCGAGCACCTGGACAGGATCTTCAACCCCTTCTTCACCACCAAGCCCCCGGGCCAGGGTACCGGCCTCGGGCTTTCGGTGTGCCTGGGCATCGTGGACCGGCTGGGCGGAACGCTCGGCGCGGCCAATGCCCCGGAGGGCGGCGCCGTATTCAGCGTGCGCCTGCCCATGGCCAACAGCAGCCCCGGGGCAGCCCCGGGCGATCCCAGGGAGGAGGCAGCATGAGCAACGACATGATCAACGTGCTCGTCGTGGACGACGAGGACGTCTTCCGCAACAACATGACGGATCTCCTGAACCGTCAGGAGAACATCCGCGCCACGGGCGCCGCCAGCGGCGAAGCCGCCCTGGAGGAACTGGCCCACGCGTCCTACGAGGTGGTCCTGCTGGACATGCTGATGCCCGGCCTGAACGCCCACGGCACCATGCGCGAGATGCAGCGCCGGGGCCTGGACGCGGCGGTCATCGTGCTCACGGGGCACGCCTCGGTGGACGACGCCGTGGGCATGATCAACCTCGGGGCCTACGACTATCTGCTCAAGCCCTGCACCATCAAGGAGATCGT
>CAYUIN010000207.1:0-5334 GCA_964444695.1 uncultured Desulfocurvus sp. | reverse complement strand
CTTCTTGCGGGGCGCCAGGCCGAAGACGCGGCCACGCTCCACGGCGTCGCGCCCGAACTTGTCGCGGATGGCGTCCATGGCGCGGTCCAGGCGGGCCTGCTCCTCGCTCAGCTCGCGGTCCGGGTCCGGCAGCAGGCTGAGCTGGCGCCCGCTCCGGTCGAAATTGGACACGCCCACGCCGATCAGGCGCACGGCCCGCTCCAGGCGCACGCCGCGCAACAGCTCCCGCGCGGTGCGGAAGATGACCTCGGTGACGTCCGTGGGCGCGGCCAGGGTGCGGCTCTTGGTGTGTGAGGAAAAGTCGGAATACTTGAACTTCAGGGTCACGGTGCGGCCCTGGTAGCCGCTGCGGCGCAGGTCGCGGCCCACGCGCTCCGATTGCAGCATCAGCCAGCGCTCCAGCTCGGCCTTGTCCGCCGTGTCCTCGTCCAGGGTGTGCTCGGCGCTGCTGGACTTGGGCTCGTGATGCGGCACCACGGGCGAATCGTCCACGCCCATGGCCCGCTCGTACAGGGCCTGGCCGCGCTCGCCCATGCGCGCCTGCCAGTACTCCGGGCCCTTGGCCAACACGTCGCCGCAGGTGCGCACCCCGAAGCGGCCCAGGTATTCCAGGGTCTTGGGCCCCACGCCCGGGACCCGGCCCACGGGCAGCCCGCGCAGGAACTCCGCCACCCCCTCCGGCTCCAGGATGAAGATCCCGTCGGGCTTGTTCACGTCCGAGGCGATCTTGGCCAGGAACTTGCCCGGGGCCGCGCCCACGGAGCAGGTCAGCCCCGTGGCGGCCAGGACGTCGGCCTTCAGGCGCCGGGCCAGGTCCAGGACCGTGCCGAACAGCCGCTCGGTGCCCGTGACGTCCACGTAGGCCTCGTCCACCGAGACCTGCTCCACCAGGGGCGAGACCGAGCGCAGCACCTCCATCACCTGGTGCGAGATCTCCGAGTAGCGGCTCATGCGCCCGCGCACCACCACCAGATCCGGACACAGCCGCCGGGCCTGGGCCATGGGCATGGCCGAGCGGATGCCGTAGCGCCGGGCCTCGTAGGACGCGGCGGCCACCACGCCCCGGTGATCCCCGCCCACGACCACGGGCAGCCCGCGCAGCGAGGGGTCGTCGTGCTGTTCCACGGACGCGAAAAAGGCGTCCATGTCCAGGTGCAGGATGACGCGACGGTGCTCCATGTCCCGTTGCTCCACCAAAGCGGCCCCGGCGTCAAGGCCGCTGTACACCCCGGGCCAGGGGCACGAAAAAGGCCCGCGCGAGAAGTCGCGCGGGCCGTGGCCTGCGAATGCGGGGCCGCGCCGGGCGGCTATTCGGCCTTCTTTTCCTCGGCCTGCTCGGGGGCGGCGGCAGCGGGCTGCTCGGCCTTCTCCTCGGCGGCGGGAATCTCCAGGTCGATCTGCTGGGCGTTCATGGCGGCGATGACGGCGTCGGTGGCGTCCTGGGCGTCGTCGAAGGACAGCACGTTGTCCCTGTTCAGGATCACGGACACGCCGTTCTTGGAGCGGTAGTCGCTCATGGCCTTCTGGAACACGGTGTCCAGCTTCTCGGCGATGCGGCTCTGCTCGCCGACCATCTTCTGCTGGATCTCCTGGTAACGGGCCTGGAACTTGGCAGGGGCGTCGTCGCTCTTGTCCTCCTGCATGGCGGCCTGCATGTCGGTCAGGTCCTTCTGCAGGCCCTGGCTCAGCGAGCGCAGGTAGTCGCCGCCCTGCTTGCAGGCGTCGCAGGTGGTGAAGACCTTGTTGGGGTCGAGCACGGCCACCTTGGCACCGCCCGTCTGCTGGCACGCGGCCAGCGAGCCGACCATGACCATGGCCGCGAAAATCATCACGATCGTTTTTTTCATCGGTACGCTCCACATTGGTGTGACGCACCGCCCGCGGGGCGACGTCGCCCCCGGACGGGCATGAAGGGCCAGGATTACGCTTCCCGGGCGCTGAATGCAAGACCCGGGGCGCCCGCAACGAAAAACTGTACCCGCCCGCGAAGCATGCTATATTCCGGCGAGTGAGGCAACCGGGCCGCACAAACGCCGGGGCGCACCGGGCCGATCGGACCGGGACGACGGGCCGCCAGGGGCGGACCGGCCGCCCGAAACCGGGCCGCGAGACGCGCGCGGGCACAGGCGAGGAACGCACATGCACAAGGCTCAGATCGTGATCTGCGGGGCGGGGGTCGTGGGGCTGACCACGGCCCGCGAGCTGGTGGCGCGCGGCGCGGACGACGTGATCATCCTGGAAAAGGAGAACCGCCTGGGGGCCCACGCCTCGGGCCGCAACTCCGGCGTGCTCCACGCCGGGATCTACTACACCCCCGGCTCGGCCCGCGCGGCGACCTGCATCGAGGGCAACCGCCTGATGCGCGCCTACTGCGCCGAGTCCGGCCTGCCGCTGTCGGAATGCGGCAAGGTCATCGTGACCACCGCCCAGGAGCAGCTGCCGACCCTGGACACGCTCTTCGAGCGGGCCAAGGCCAACGGCAGCACCGTGCGCATGATCGACGCCGCCGAGCTGGCGGAGATCGAGCCCCACGCCCGCACCGTCGAGCGCGCCCTGCACTCCCCGCTGACCGCCGTGGTGGACCCGCGCGCCATCCTCAAGCGCATCGCCCAGGACCTGCTGGACAGCGGCAAGGTGCGCATCCTGCTGGAACGCAAGGTCCTCGGCCCGGGCAGCGGCGACGTCCTGCGCACCTCCCACGGCCCCGTGGCCTACGAGCGCCTGCTCAACTGCGCCGGGGCCCACGCCGACACCCTGGCCCACGCCTTCGGCCTGGGCGAGCACTACGTCATCGTGCCCTTCAAGGGCTGCTACAAGCGCCTGCGCCCCGAGCGGGCGGGCATCATCCGGGGCAACATCTACCCCGTGCCCGACGTGCGCAACCCGTTCCTGGGCGTGCACTTCACCAAGTCCGTCAGCGGCGACGTGTACATCGGCCCCACGGCCACCCCGGCCTTCGGGCGCGAGAACTACGGCATCCTGCGCGGGCTGGACGGCGAGGCCCCGGAAATCCTGCTGCGCGACGTGGTGCTCTTCTTCCGCAACGAGAAGTTCCGCACCGTGGCCTACGACGAGCTGCGCAAATATTTCTTCCGCTACTTCTTCGCCGACTGCGAGAAGCTGGTGCGCGGGCTGGAGCCCTCGGACATCGAAAACAGCCCCAAGACCGGCATCCGCCCGCAGCTGGTGGACGTGCGCAGCCACGAGCTGGTCATGGACTTCAAGGTCGAGACCGACGGGCCCACCGTCCACGTCCTGAACGCCATCTCCCCGGCCTTCACCAGCTCGATGGCCTTCGCAAAGCAGCTCTGCGACGAGCATTTTTCGTCCTGAGCCCAGCGCCGCCGACCGGCTCCCGGCCCCGCGCCCGGGCGGGCGCCGCCCCGGCGCCCCGGGCCGTATCGCGGCCAATGGCGCCCGCCCCTTTCCCCCGCTCGCGAATGTGCTACGCTGGCCCCGAACCCTGAACCACGGGAGGCGGCCATGCCCTTCGAGATCAAACCCGGCGTGCACTGGGTCGGCAAGGTGGACTGGGAACTGCGCACGTTCCACGGACAGGAATATTCAACGCACCGGGGGTCGTCGTACAACGCCTACCTCGTGCGCGGGGAACGCACGGTGCTCATCGACACCGTCTGGGGGCCGTACGCCGAGGAGTTCGTGGCCGGTCTCGCCGCGCTGCTGCCCCTGGACCAGATCGACCACGTGGTCATGAACCACAACGAGCCGGACCACGCCGGGTCCCTGGCGCGGCTGATGCGCGAGATTCCGGGCGTGCCCGTGCACTGCTCCAGGATGGCCCTGCAATCAATCCCCGGCCAGTTCCACGGCGACTGGAACCTCGTGCCCCACAAGACCGGCGACGTCCTGGACCTCGGAGCCGGGCGGGCCCTGACCTTCGTGGAAATGAACATGCTGCACTGGCCGGACTCCATGGCCAGCTACCTCTCCGGCGACGGCATCCTGTTCTCCAACGACGCCTTCGGCCAACACGTCGCCAGCGAGGGCCTGTACGCGGACACGGTGGACCCGTGCGAGCTGTGGGCCGAGGCCGTCAAATACTACGCCAACATCCTCACGCCCTTCTCCGGGCTGCTGCAAAAGAAGCTGGCCGAGATCGCGGCCCTGGGCGTGCCCATCGAGATGATCTGCCCCAGCCACGGCGTGATCTGGCGCGAGAACCCGATGCAGATCGTGGAGCGCTACGCCGCCTGGGCCGACGCCTACGCCGAGGACCGCGTGGTCCTGCTCTACGACACCATGTGGGACGCCACGCGGCTGATGGCCGAGGCCATAGCCGACGGCCTGCGCCAGGCCCTCCCCGGGACCGAGGTCCGGCTGTTCAACACCGCGCGCACGGACAAGAACGACTGCATCACGGAGATCTTCCGGGCGCGGGGCGTGCTGGTGGGCTCGCCGACCATCAACCGGGGCATCCTGCACTCCGTGGCCGGGCTGCTGGAGGTGGCGACGGGCCTCAAGTTCCAGGGCAAGAAGGCCGCGGCCTTCGGCAGCTTCGGCTGGAGCGGCGAGAGCGTGAAGCACATCGCCCAGGCCCTGGAACAGGCGGGGTTCGAGGTCGTGGACCCGGGGCTGCGCCTGAAATGGCGGCCGGATGCGGGGGCCCTGGAACAGTGCCGCGAATTCGGGCGGCGCTTCGCGGCGGCGCTGTAGGCCCAGCGCCGGGGCAGCCGGGACCCGGAGGCAAAATCCCTCGCGCCCCCCTTCCGTTTTTCCCGTTCCCATCGTAAGGAATTGAAAACCACTTCTGACCATTCCAAGCGGGGGACACCATGTTCAAGAAAGCCATTTTCGTTTCCTTGTGCATCCTGGCCCTGGCCGCCGGCGCCGCCACGGCGCAGGGTGTGGACGCCAAGAAACAGACCAGCATCGGCAAATACGCCACCGCCGTCGAGGTCCTGAAAGCCCTGCGCGCCGACCCGGCGGGCACGGTGATCCTCGACGTGCGGCCCGTGGCGGCCTACTACTACCTGGGCCATCCCGCCGGGGCCCACAACATCCCCTTCCTGTTCTGGACCGGCACCTGGGACGACCAGAAGAAGATCTACACCTTCACCAAGAACGCCAAGTTCGCCCAGGCCGTGGCCGCCAAATTCCCCAAGACCCAGAAGCTCTACGTGCTGAGCAAGGCCGGGGTCCGCGCGGCGCAGGCCATCGAGGTCCTGGCCGCGGCGGGCTACACCGATCTGGTGAGCATCACCGACGGCTTCGACGCCTGGTCCGGGCTGCCGGACAACATGCTGACCCGCAAGCTGGATCCGGAACTGATCTACCGCAAGCCGCAATAACCCGCCCCCCCAGGGGGGCGCAGAC
>CAYUIN010000206.1:0-5344 GCA_964444695.1 uncultured Desulfocurvus sp. | reverse complement strand
ATCCCTCCTGCCCTGCCACTTTTTATTGACCGGAAGGAATCATGGCGAACAGCAAGAGCAAGCGCGCCGACTCCGCTGGCGAAGCCCCGAAGCAGAAAGCCCCCAAGGCGGCCAAGCCCGCCAAGGAAGCCCCGGCCACCGTGGGCAAGGTCCAGCAGCTCCGGGAGTTCTTCGAACAGTCCTGGAGGGAGATGCACAAGGTCACCTGGCCGACCCGCAAGGAGACCATCGCCACGAGCATCGCGGTGCTGGTGATGGTCGTCTTCATGTCCATTTTCCTGGGCATCGTCGACTTCTCCCTGGCCAAGGCGATCGAGGCCATTCTTTCCTAGCGCGGCCTGGCCGCAAGCGAGCATCGCATGACTGAAGAACTTCAAGCGACACCCAAGGCACGCTGGTACATCGTGCACACCTACTCCGGCTTCGAGCAGCGCGTGGAGCAGACCCTGCGCGAGATGATGCGCACGGGGCAGGACAAGGGGCAGATCCAGGAAGTGGTCATGCCCACGGAGAAGGTGATCGAGCTGGTCAAGGGGGAGAAGAAGACCTCCACCCGGAAGTTCTATCCCGGCTACGTGATGCTCAAGATGGTGCTGACCGACGATTCCTGGCATCTGGTGCAGTCCATCCCCCGGGTTACCGGCTTCGTGGGCGGCAAGTCCCGCCCGGCGCCCATGCGCGACAGCGAGGCCGAGAAGATCCTGAAGATGATGGAGCAGCGCCAGGAGCAGCCGCGTCCCAAGTTCAAGTTCGAGCGCGGCGACGAGGTGCGAGTCATCGACGGGCCGTTCTCCGGATTCAACGGTGTGGTCGAGGACGTGAACTACGACAAGGGCAAGCTGCGCGTCTCGGTGTCCATCTTCGGCCGTCAGACCCCGGTGGAGCTGGACTTCGTCCAGGTCTCCAAGGGCTAGCCCCGCGCACGAGCGCCGTATTCTCATAAGCAGATCAACGATTCGAGGGTGCAACAATGGCCAAGAAAGTATTGGCGAAAATCAAGCTTCAGATTCCCGCCGGGGCGGCGAACCCCTCCCCGCCGGTCGGTCCCGCCCTGGGTCAGCATGGCCTGAACATCATGGAGTTCTGCAAGGCCTTCAATGCGAAGACCCAGGACCAGAAGGGCATGATCATTCCCGTGGAGATCACCGCGTTTGCCGACCGGTCCTTCACGTTCATCACCAAGACCCCGCCCGCGCCGGTGCTGCTGCTCAAGGCCGCCAAGCTGGACAAGGGTTCCGGTGAGCCCAACCGCAACAAGGTGGGCAAGGTGACCATGGCCCAGGTGCGCGAGATCGCCGAGCTGAAGATGCCGGACCTGACGGCCAAGGATATTGACGCCGCCGCGAAGACCATCGCCGGCACTGCCCGCAGCATGGGTATCGACGTTATCGAATAGGGGACAGGACAATGCCCAAACACGGAAAGAAATTTCAAAACGCGGCGAAGGCCATCGACGCCACCGTGAAGTACGAGCTGCCTGAAGGCGTGAAGCTCGCGGTGGAATCCTCCTTCGCCAAGTTCGACGAGACCGTCGACGTCGCCATCAATCTCGGCGTCGATCCCAAGTACTCCGACCAGATGGTGCGCGGCGCTGTGTCCCTGCCCCACGGCCTGGGCAAGACCGTCCGCGTGGCGGCCTTCTGCCAGGGCGAGAAGGAGGCCGAGGCCAAAGAGGCCGGTGCCGACATCGTGGGCGGCGACGAGCTGATCGCCAAGATCAAGGAAGGCTGGCTGGACTTCGACAAGGCCGTGGCCACGCCCGACATGATGGGCAAGGTCGGCCAGATCGGCCGCGTGCTCGGCCCCCGTGGTCTGATGCCCAACGCCAAGACCGGCACCGTGACCTTCGACATCGGCAAGGCCGTCCAGGAACTCAAGGCCGGCAAGGTCGAGTTCAAGGTCGACAAGGCCGGTGTGCTGCACGCCCCGCTGGGGAAGGTGTCCTTCGGTCCGGCCAAGCTGCTGGACAACCTGAAGGCCCTCATCGAGCAGGTCAACCGCCTGAAGCCCGCGACGGCCAAGGGCACCTACATGAAGACCCTCACCGTGGCCACCACCATGGGCCCCGGCGTGAAGGTCGACCCGCTGTCCATCCGCAAACTGCTGGAAGGCTAGCGACATTCGGTGGCATTGCCGCCCCGCTCGCGCGGGGCGGCATTGACATATTCGGCGCGCCGCCGCGGGCGGGGCGCCACTGGTTGAGAAGACGAGTCGGAGACAACGGGTGGGCCCAGGCCCTTAATTCCCCGTCGAGACCCCGCTTTGGCTCGGCTTCGGTTTGAACCCTCAGTCCAAGGAGTTAGCGGTGAACAGGGCACAGAAAGCTGAAGTGATCAGCGATCTGAAGGCCAAGGCCGACAGCGCCAGCATCGCCATCGTGACGGACTTCAAGGGCCTCAAAGTCGAAGACATGACTGAGCTGCGTGTCCAGCTCCGCGCGGCAGGCGTGAAGTACCAGGTTGTGAAGAACACCCTGGCCGGCCTGGCGTTCGAGAACGGACCGCATGAGGTTCTGAAGGACCATCTGAAGGAGAACTGCGCAGTCGCGTTTGGCTACGAGGACCCGGTGGCCGCGGCGAAAACCATCTCCGAGTACGCGAAGAAGAACAAGAAGTTCGACTTCCGCTTCGCGAGCCTGGAGGGCAAGTTCCTCGACACCGACGCGGTGAAGGAACTGGCCAAGCTGCCCAGCAAGCCCGAGCTGCTTGCCAAGCTGTTGGGCACCATGAACGCCGTCCCCACCAATTTCGTCTGTCTGTTCGCGAACCTGCAGCGCAAGTTCCTGTACGCGCTTACCGCGATCAAGGAACAGAAGGACGCTGCGTAGGTTTCCCAGACCACAGTCAACCCGTCGTATTTCAGGTACGAGCCAAAGAATTAAGGAGAGATTACCATGTCTGACGTCACCAAAGATCAGGTTGTTGAATTCATCGCCAACATGACCGTCCTCGAGCTGTCCGAGTTCATCTCCGAGCTGGAGGAGAAGTTCGGCGTTTCCGCCGCCGCCCCCGCCATGGCCATGGCCGCCATGCCCGCCGCTGGTGGCGCCGAGGCTGCCGCCGAGGAAGAGAAGACCGAGTTCGACGTCATCCTGAAGGGTGCCGGCGCCAACAAGATCGCCGTCATCAAGGCCGTGCGCGCCCTGACCGGCCTGGGTCTCAAGGAGGCCAAGGAGAAGGTCGACGGCGCCCCCACCGCCATCAAGGAAGCCGTGTCCAAGGACGAGGCCGCCGAGGCGCAGAAGCAGCTGGAAGAGGCTGGCGCCGAAGTCGAAGTCAAGTAACTGGACTTCATCGGATATCCGAGCGCAGCGCCCGCCAGGGCGCTGCGCTCTTTCATTCTTTTTTTTCGCCCGCGATGAAAATTTTTGCTTGCAATCCTTTTCCGCGAGGGGTATGTCTGCACTCTTCGTGTCGTGTGCGTCAGGCTTCCAATATCTACATATGAAACGACAGCCCGTACCGTTTCTCGGTTGCACTGTGGTGCCACAGGTGCGTCCTCCGCATTGCGCTCAGGACCTGAGCGCTTTCGTATTTTTTTGCGCAGCCTTCTGAAATCATAGTAGTTCCGTCCCGTTTCGGACCTTGTTCCGGACGGGAAATGGCTGAAATATCTCCGCCAGAGAGGGAAAGATGGTCCAACTTACGAAGAGATTCGGAAAGATCGCCTCGAAGCATTCCGTTCCCAACCTCCTCAACCTGCAGGTCGATTCGTACTTCCGCTTCCTGCAGCTCGATGCCGCGCCCGCCGGGCGCAAGGACGAGGGCCTGGAAGGCGTGTTCCGGTCGGTGTTCCCCATCGAGGACTTCAACAAGACCGCAAGCCTCGAGTACGTCAGCTACGACGTGGGTACCCCCAAGTACGACGAGGCCGAGTGCATCTCCAAGGGCCTGACCTTCGAGGCGCCGGTGCGCATCACCGTCCGCCTCGTCGTCTACGACGTGGACGACGAGACGGGCAACCGCACCATCCGCGACATCAAGGAACAGGACATCTACTTCGGGACCATCCCGCTGATGACGGACAAGGGCACGTTCATCATCAACGGCACCGAGCGCGTCATCGTCAACCAGCTGCAGCGCTCGCCCGGCATCATCTTCGAGCACGACTCGGGCAAGTCCCACTCCTCGGGCCGCGTGCTGTATTCCTGCCGCGTGATCCCCATGCGCGGCTCCTGGCTCGACTTCGACTTCGACCACAAGGACATCCTGCACGTGCGCATCGACCGCCGCAGGAAGATGCCCGCCACCATCCTGTTCAAGGCCATGGGCATGTCCAGCGCCGAGATCCTGGCGTACTTCTACGACACGGAGTACTACCGCCTGGATAAGGGCCGCCTGATGCGCGAGATCCGCGAGGATCTGTTCACCAAGGAGACCGCCTACGCCGACGTGGCCGGTCCCGACGGGGAGAACATCGTCGCCGCGGGCAAGCCCATCAACAAGCGCATCTGGAAGCAGTTCCTGAAGCTGGGCGTCGAGGCCTACGAGATCGACCCCGCCCTGGCCGAGACGCTGTTCCTGGCCGAGGACGTGGTCGATGCCAAGACCGGCGAGGTCCTGGCCACCGCCGCCGACGCGCTGTCCGCCGAGCTCATCGAGAAGCTGGAGGCCGCCAAGGTCACCCGCATCCCCGTGCTCTACACCCGCGGCGCGGACCGCTCCTCGTCGCTGCGCGACACCCTGATGCTGGACAAGACCATCGACATGGCCACGGCGCAGATCGAGATCTACCGCCGCCTGCGTCCCAGCTCGCCGCCGACCCCCGAGAGCGCGGCCACCTTCTTCGAGAACCTGTTCCGCAACGCGGACTACTACGACCTGTCCAGCGTGGGCCGCTACAAGCTCAACTCGCGCCTGGGCCTGGATCTGCCGCTGGATCACCGCACGCTGACCAACGAGGACATCCTGCGGGCCATCAAGCACCTGATCAAGCTCAAGGACACGCGCGGCCCGGCGGACGACATCGACCACCTGGGCAACCGCCGCGTGCGCCCCGTGGGCGAGCTGGTGGAAAACCAGTACCGCATCGGCCTGGTGCGCATGGAGCGCGCCATCAAGGAGCGCATGAGCCTGCAGGAAGTGGCCACCCTGATGCCCCACGACCTGATCAACCCCAAGCCCGTGGCCGCCGTGCTGAAGGAATTCTTCGGCACCTCGCAGCTGTCGCAGTTCATGGACCAGACCAACTCGCTGTCGGAAGTGACCCACAAGCGCCGCCTGTCGGCTCTGGGTCCCGGCGGCCTGACCCGCGAGCGCGCGGGCTTCGAAGTCCGCGACGTGCACGTCTCCCACTACGGCCGCATCTGCCCCATCGAGACGCCGGAAGGCCCGAACATCGGCCT
>CAYUIN010000205.1:0-5366 GCA_964444695.1 uncultured Desulfocurvus sp. | reverse complement strand
GTGGCGCGGATGACCTCGGAGCGCAGGATCTTGAAGAAGTCGTAGTGCCCGGGGCGGGCGCCCAGCGGCGGCTCCTGGATCACGCGGTCGATGTAGCCCATGGCGCGGTTGTCGTCGGCGGTCATCTTCAGGCGCAGGGCGCAGGTCTCGATCAGCTCGGAGGTGGCGCGCTCGCCGCCGCGCAGGCGGCCCTCGATGGCCGCCGCGCCCTCGGGGCTGATGACCGAATAGTAGCCGTGCGAGAGCATCAGCCGCACGTCCGCCAGGCCCACGGCCTCGGCGCCGCCCGAGCCGCCCTCGGAGAACACGGCGATGATCGGCACCTTGAGCCCGGCCATTTCGTACAGGTTGCGGGCGATCTGCTGGGCCGCGCCGGGGTAGTCCTCGATGGGATAGGACCCGGGCGTGAACACGTAGGTGTGGATGGGGATGTTCTCCGTCTCCGCGACCTTCATGTAGTGCTGGGCCTTGGCGTTGCCCCAGGGCTTGACCGAGCCGCCGTTGCGGTATTCCTCGCCGTGGCCCTTTTCCTGGCCGATGACCATCACCGGCTGGTTGTACACCTTGCCGCCCACGCGGCGCGAGATGTAGGCCCGGGCGATGAGCATGCTCGGGTCGATGTTGTACTCGCCCTCGCCGCCGATCTCGGTGTAGTTGTCGTAGACGTTTTCCAGGATGTCCTTGAGGCAGATGCGCTGCGGATGCCGCACGATGCGCACCTTGTCCATGGGCGTCAGGTCGCGTTCGAGCTTCTTCTCCAGGAAGGCGTAAAGGTCCTCCAGGGCGGCCAGCTGCCGGGCCGACTCGTGGGGGGACATGGACGCCTCGCGCTCCGTGAAATCCTTGAGTTTGGATTCCAGCAGCTCGATGTTGGCGTTCTCCTTCGCGGCGAAGATGTCCTTGATATACTGGAGCCTTTCGCTCAGGCCCTGCATTCTTTTTTCGATGTCCATGACTGTCCGGGGATGTCCGACGCCGGGCGGACGCGCCGCGCGCGGCGGGGCGTTCCGGGCGGGCGCCGGGATGTTATGCGTTGAGCGGGCGCCTAGAACACCAGAAGGTTCTCGGTCCGCCTGCGCAGGAACTCGACGTTGGACTTGAGGGTGGTGCCAGTGGAATCCTTACCGCCCAGCACCAGCTTGTCAAGGAACTCGAGTCCGCGCTTTTTGGCCTGCGCCAGGTCCTCGCCCCAGATGATCGCCAGGGCCAGGTTGGGGTCGAAATCCGTGGGAATCTGGTACGGCTCGTCGGTGGGCACCTGGGTGAACAGGGACAGCCAGGGCTGGTCCTCCCAGCCGAAGGCGTCGATGCGCCCGGCCCAGGGCGTGAACTTGTTGTCCGGGTCCTCGGCGATGAGCCGGTATTCGATGCCCACGCCCTCGAAGCTGATATCGGCCTGGGTGTAGCCCACGGCCTCGCCCAGGCCGCAGCGGATCTGCTCGGCGATGAGGTCCACCCCGTCCTTGCCGCGCACGCGCGAGATCACGGCGGAGACGCCGTTTTCCACCTGGATGCGGGTGTTGACCTCCATCAGGAACGGCTCGCCCTTGGGCGTGACGATCCACTCCCAGGTCCCGACGCTGTCGTACCCGGCCTCGCGGGCGATGGCCAGGCTGTGGTCCTTGATGGCCTCCATGACCTCGGCGGCGTCGAAGGCGTAGTGGATCTCTCCGGGGGCGAAGCCCGGGGCGACCTCGATGCGCTTCTGGCGGCCCGTGGACTGCACGGAGCAGTTGCGGGTGCCGAAGTGCAGCGGCTCGCTGCCGCGCCGGTCGCACAGCACCTGGACCTCCAGGTGGTTGAAGTCGAAGATGCGCTGCTCCACGAGCACGCCCTCGTCGCCGAACTGGCGCTTGGCGTAGTTGCGGATGCGCCGGTAGGTCATGCGGAAGGAGTCGATGTCGTGGATCTCCTCGATGCCCATGCCGCCGCCGCCCGCCGAGGCCTTGACCAGGACCACCGGCTTGGCGATGCCCTGCTCGGCCTGGAAGGCGAACAGGTTGGCGGCGATCTCCTCGGCTTCCAGCTCGTCGTAGATGGGCCTGTCCGAGCCGGGCACGGTGGGCACGCCCAGGCCGCGCGCCAGGCGCTTGGTGTTGATCTTGTCGCCCAGCTCGCGGATCACCCGCCAGGACGGCCCGATCCAGATCAGCGGGCGCCTGCGCTCCGTGACCCGGCGGGCGAAGCGGAAGTCCTCGGCGAAGAAGCCGTAGCCCGGGTGCAAAGCGGTTGCGCCCGCATCATCTGCGACCGCAAGCAGTTCGTTGGCATCCTGATAGGAGGCAACGCGGTACAAGGACTTCTCCCCGCCGCGCTCGCGGGCCAGGCGGACATGGCCGGAGTGGGCGTCCGCGTTGGTGTACACACAAACAAAATCCAGGCCGAGTGTGATACAGGCCTGGACTATCCTCATGGCGATCTCGCCTCTATTGGCTACGAGTACCTTGTGTTTCGTCGGCACGTTCCCTGTTCCTGGTCGATCACTCACTCTGCTGCTTTTTGCGCAGGGCGATCATCCGTTTCTGGACCTCCAGGACGAGCTTGTCCAGCCGTACTTCCTGGCGCCGGTCCATGTTCTCGAAATTGCAGCCCACCAGGCCGTTGTCCAAGATGCGCATGACCTTGGCGTGCAGGGCCTGGATGAAGACCTTCTTGTTGATGAGCAGGTCGAACTCGATGCTCGTGTCCGCCGTGAAACCGCCCTGGGCGAAGAAGGCCAGGCCCATGGCCGAGACGTCGGCGACCTCATAGGTCTTGCCCGTGGCGGCCACATGCACGCCCAGGCCCGGGATCTTGGCCCGAAACGCCCTGCGTTGCGTGCCTTCCGCGTCGCCTGCCATGGTGAAGCTGAGTTCCGAAGCCATTGTCCGCTCCCTACTTGGTGACCTGCTTTTCGAGCACCAGCTCGACGCGTCGGTTCTTGGCACGGTTTTCGGCCGTGTTGTTGGGGTACAGCGGTTCGAAGTCGGCAAATCCCGTTGCCGTCAGGCGCTTGGGATCGATACCGAGCTGCATTAGATACCGCAAAACATACACCGCCCGCAAGGACGAAATTTCCCAATTATCCTTGAACCTTGAGTTCGGTCCGGGAGGAACGTCGTCGCTGTGGCCGAGGATGCTGATGGACTGGTCGTTGGCCTTGACCAGGAAGTCCTTGAGCCGGGCGAGGACCTCCTTGCCCCGGGCGTTCAGCTCCACGTCGCCGCTGGCGAAGAGCACGTCGCCGGGCAGGCGCAGGGTGATCTTGCCCTCCTCCAGCACGGCGCCGACCACGCCCTCCACGCCCTTGCGCGTCAGGAAGGTGCGCACGTCGGAGAAGACCTTGCGCTGGGATTCGATGAGCTGCTTCTGCAGGCGCACGGTGTCCAGGATGGCGGCCTCCTCGCTCTTGATGCGGGCCGTCATCAGCTGGTCCTCCTTCTGCCCCAGGGCCAGCTTCACGGCCGTGAACGAGTCGGTGAACTTCTTGGGGTCCAGGGTGGACATGGAGAAGAGCAGGATGAAGAACGTCAGAAGCAGCGTGGTCATGTCCGCGAAGGTCAGGATCCACTCGTTGCTTTCCGGCTCCAGCTCCTCTACGCCGAGCGGAGTGTCGTGTTGCTCATCTGCCACTGGCCTTGCGCTCCTTCGGCGGTTCGAACGAGGACAGCTTCTCGTAGACCAGCCGCGGGTTGTTGTTCTCCAGGATGGACTTGGCGCCCTCGAAGATGATCTGCAGGTGCAGCTCCTCCTGGCTGGTGCGCGCGCGCATCTTGCCCGCGAAGGGCAGGAAGATCAGGTTGGCCATGATGGAGCCGTAGAAGGTGGTCAGGATGGCGACGGCCATGGCCGGGCCCAGGGTGGTCGGGTCCGAGAGGTTGGAGAGCATCTGCACCAGACCGATGAGGGTACCGATCATACCGAAGGCCGGGGCGTATCCTGCGAGCTTCTGGAAGACCTCGATGGAGATGTTGTGCCGCCGCTTCATGGTCCCGATCTCGATGGACAGGGTGTCGCGGATCAGCTGCGGGTCGGCGTTGTCGGCGATGAGCTGGCAGGCCTTCTTGAGGATCGGGTTCTCGGTCTGGATGTTTTCCAGGGCGATCAGGCCCTCGCGGCGGGAGATCTCCGCGATGCGGACCATGATGTTCACCACGTCCTCGACCTTGCCCTTCTTCTTCATGAACATGGACAGGGCGCCCATGTGCGACTCGATGACGTCGCCCAGGGGGAAGGTGACGCAGATGGCCGCGAAGGTGCCGCCGACCACGATGAGCAGGCCCGGCCCGTTGAAGAACAGAGACAGGTCGCCGCCCATGGCCATGGCGCTGATGACGAGCACGAAGCCGAGGATCGACCCTACGAGAGTGACTATATCCATGCACTATGCTCCGCTTGTGTGCCGCCGGCGTTGACACGGACCGTGTCCTGCGTCAACTATGTCCCCCGACCGGCCGGGCTTCCGGCCACTTCCGGCAACACCGTTATAAACGATTCAGACAATTATGCAAAACATTGAAAAAGTCCAGAAGGCGGCGGACTTCGTCCGCTCCGCCCTGCCCGCCCCGCACGAGGCCGACACCGCCGTGGTCCTGGGCACCGGCCTGGGGGCCTGGGCCGACGGCCTCGAGGAGGTCGCCTCCTTCGACTACGGCCTGATCCCCGGTTTCCCGCAGTCCACGGTCCAGAGCCATGCCGGGAAATTGACGGCGGCCCTGGCCGGAGGCAGGCCCGTGTGGCTCCAGCGGGGGCGCTTCCACCTCTACGAGGGCTACTCCCCGGCCGAGGTCTGCATGGGCGTGCGGACCCTGGCCACCCTGGGCGTCAAACGGCTGATCGTCACCAACGCCGCCGGGGCGCTCAATCCCCAGTTCGACGCGGGCGGGTTGATGTGCATCACGGACCACATCAACATGACCGGCCACAATCCGCTCATCGGTCCCAACGTGGACGCCTGGGGCGTGCGCTTCCCGGACATGAGCCGGATTTACGACGCCGGGCTGCGCGATCTGGCCCTGGACCAGGCCCGCCGGCTGGGCATCCGCCTGGAGCGTGGTATCTATATCGGCGTAACCGGCCCAAATCTTGAGAGTCCGGCGGAAACTCGCGCCTTCAAGCGCCTGGGCGCGGACGCCGTGGGCATGTCCACGGTCCTGGAAGTCATCGCCGCGCGGCACATGGGCCTGGAAGTATTGGGGATTTCCTGCCTGACCAACAAGAACCTGCCCGACTGCATGGGCGAGACCACCCTGGAGGACGTCATCGCCCAGGCCGGGGCCGCCGCCGGAAGGCTGACGCGGCTTCTGGACGCCGTCATCGCCGCGCTGTAGCGGGCGGGGGCAGGGTCAAACGCGACGCGGCGCGTCCGGCTGGTTGCCGGGCGCGCC
>CAYUIN010000204.1:0-5394 GCA_964444695.1 uncultured Desulfocurvus sp. | reverse complement strand
CTCGGCGCCGTCCACGATCTTGCGGCCCGGGGTGCCCTTGCCCTGGTAGCCCACGAAGACGATGGCCGCGCCCTCGCGCCACAGGTTGTGGCGCAGGTGGTGCTTGATGCGCCCCGCGTTGCACATCCCGCTGGCCGAGATCACGATGGCCGGGCCGGAGCCCTCGTTGATGGCCTTGGAATCCTCGGTGGACGGGGTGTACTTGAGGTTGGGCAGGGCCAGCGGGTCCTCGCCGCTTGCCAGGATGTGATTGGTCTGGTCGTCGAAATACTTGGGATACTTGCGGAAGACCTCCGTGGCCTTGATGGCCATCGGGCTGTCCACATAGACCGGCATGTCCTTCGGCAGGCGGCCGTCCTTGGACAACAGGTACAGCGAATACAGCACCTCCTGCGTGCGCTCCACGGCGAAGGCCGGGATGATCACCCGCTGGCGGTTGCCGTAGGCGTAGTCGATGGCCGCGGCCAGCTCGTCGCGGCTGGTGCTCTCGTCCTTGTGGTCGCGGTCGCCGTAGGTGGACTCGATGAACAGGTAGTGCGCGTCCTGGATGATGGACGGGTCCTGGAGCATCAGCTGGTCCGGCCGCCCCAGGTCGCCGGAGAACACGGCCTTGAACTCGCCGCCCTCCTCCTGCACGCACAGTTCCACGAAGGCCGAGCCCAGGATGTGCCCGGCGTCCTTGTAGTTCACGGACAGGCCCTCGAAGGGCGAGAACGGGACGTTGTATTCCACGGTCTTTATGAGGCTCATGGCCTGCTGGGCGTCGGCCACGGTGTACAGCGGGGTGGTCATCTCCTGGCCGTAGCGCTGGCGCTTGCGGTTGCGCCACTCGGCCTCCATCTCCTGGATGTGGGCGCTGTCCTCGAGCATGATCTCCAACAGGTCGCGGGTCGGCGGGGTGCAGTAGATGGCGCCCTTGAAGCCCTCCTTGACCATGCGCGGCAAAAGTCCCGAATGGTCGATGTGGGCGTGGGTGATCAGGAAGAACTCCACCCCGGCCGGGTCGTATTTCCAGGCGTCGTAGTTGCGCTTCTCGATTTCGGCGTTGCCCTGGTGCATGCCGCAGTCCACGGCGAAACGGTGCTCGCCGGTCTGCATCATGTGACACGAGCCGGTGACGGTCTGCGCGGCGCCAAGAAACTGGATTTTCATGCGTTGTCTCCTTGGATGCGGGAGGCGGGCCCGGCCCGCGACGGTTTGCTATTCGGCGAAAACAGGCTATGAGAGGCCCGACGGACCCACTTCCTTACCCAACCCCCGTGCCTTCTGTAAAGAACGCCTTTCCAACCGCAAAGGAGCAATCAGTGGCGGACAAGAAGCAGTTCCTCATCGACGAGCTGTCCATGCGCGAATCGTGGCGCCTGTTCAAGATCATGGCCGAGGTCGTGGACGGCTTCGACACCATGAGCGAAATCGACAACGGCGTCTCGATCTTCGGCTCGGCGCGCGTACGCCCGGAGGACCCGCTGTTCAAGGAGACCGAGGAGATCGCCGCCAAGCTGGTCCAGGCCGGATACAGCGTCATCTCCGGCGGCGGCCCGGGCCTGATGAAGGCCGCCAACAAGGGCGCCTTCGAGGCCGGGGGCGAGTCCGTGGGCCTGCACATCCACCTGCCCTTCGAGCAGGCCAGCAACGAGTACCTGACCACCCGCGTGGATTTCAAATACTTCTTCGTGCGCAAGCTGATGTTCGTCAAGTACGCCACGGCCTACGTGGCCATGCCCGGCGGCTTCGGGACCATGGACGAGCTGTTCGAGGCCCTGGTGCTGATCCAGACCAAGCGCATCAAGCACTTCCCCATCGTGCTCTACAAGTCCGAATACTGGGGCGGGCTCATCGACTGGATCAAGAACCGCATCGTGGCCGACGGCTTCGCCAGCCTTACGGACCTGGAACTGATCACCCTGTGCGACACCCCCGACGAGGTGGTGGGGCACATCCGCAAACACGTGATCATCTAGCCGGAGCCCGCGCGGGCCCGGGCGGCAGCCATGAAACGCCAGACAAAGGCATACCTCTACGGCCTCGCCACCGTGCTCCTGTGGTCCACGGTGGCCTCGGCCTTCAAGCTCTCGCTCAGGCACATGCAGCCGCTGCAACTGCTGCTCTACGCCAGCGCCACGTCCCTGGCGGCGCTGCTGGCCATCCTGGCCGCACAGGGCCGCCTGGGGCTTCTGCGCTCCATGACCCGCCGCCAGTGGCTGGCCTCGGCGGGCTACGGGCCCATGAATCCGTTCCTGTACTACGTGATCCTCTTCCAGGCCTACGACCTGCTGCCCGCGCAGGAGGCCCAGCCCCTGAACTACACCTGGGCCGTGACCCTGGCGCTGCTCTCCATCCCCCTGCTGGGCCAGAAGATCGGGCTGAAGGACCTGGCGGCGATCCTGGTCAGCTACTCGGGCGTGGTGCTCATCGCCACCCACGGCGATCCCTTCACGCTGCGCTTCGCCAGCCCCCTGGGCGTGGGCCTGGCCCTGGGCAGCACGATCATCTGGGCTCTGTATTGGATACTGAACACCCGCGACACGCGCGACCCGGTGGCCGGGCTGGCGGCCAACTTCGCCTGCGGCACGGTGTACGTCCTGGCCGCCACGGCCCTGTTCTCCGACGTGGTGGTCACGGACACGCGGGCGCTGCTCGGCGCGGCCTACGTCGGGCTGTTCGAGATGGGGCTCACCTTCGTACTCTGGCTGAGCGCCCTCAGGCTGTCGGAGACCACGGCCAAGGTCGGCAACCTGATCTTCCTCTCGCCCTTTTTGTCCCTGGTGCTGATCCATTTCCTGGTGGGCGAGGCCATCCTGCCGTCCACCGTGGGCGGGCTGGCCTGCATCATGGGCGGCATCGCCCTGCAACAGCTCGGCCCCCGGCGCAAGGAACCCGCCGCCTAGCGCCGCGCGGCGTTGTGGCCCGGTCCGCTTTCTGATAGGCAGGGCCCAACGATCACAAGCCACAAGGAAGACCCATGAAAATCGCCATCACCACCTCGTCCTTCGCCACCTACGGCGCCGAGCCGCTGGACCTGCTGGCCCGCTCCGGCGTCCAGCACGTCATGAACCCCCACGGCCGCAAGCTCGCGCCCGACGAAACCGTGGCCCTGCTGGCGGACTGCGTCGGCGTCGTGGCCGGGACGGAGGAGCTTTCCGCCGCCGTGCTGGAGCGCCTGCCGCAGCTCAGGGTCATCTCGCGCTGCGGCGTGGGCATGGACAACGTGGACCTGGCCTGGTGCGAGGCCCACGGCGTGGCCGTGCTGAACACCCCGCTGGGGCCCACGCGGGCCGTGGCGGAACTGACGCTGGGCCTGATCCTGGACCTGATGCGCGAGGTCACGCGCATGGACCGCGCCCTGCGCGGCGGGACCTGGAAGAAACGCATGGGCTGGCAGCTCGCGGGCAAGCGCGTGGGCGTGGTCGGCTTCGGGCGCATCGGCAAGGCCGTGGCCGACGTCCTGCGTTCCATGGGCTGCGAGATCGCCTACTACGACCCCACGCCCACCTGCACCGAGACCACCTGCTACCCGCTGGACGACCTGCTGGGCTGGGCGGACATCGTGACCCTGCACTGCTCCAAGCCCGCCGCCGCCTGCGCCCTGCTGGGCGCGGCCGAGCTGGCCCGGATGCGCCCGGGCTCCTGGCTGGTGAACTGCGGGCGCGGCGGCCTGGTGGACGAGGACGCGCTCTACGACGCCCTGGCCTCCGGCCACCTGGAAGGCGCGGCCGTGGACTGCTTCGACGCCGAGCCCTACAGCGGGCGGCTGACGCAGTTGGACAACGTGATCCTGACCCCGCACGTGGGCTCCTACGCCCGCGAGGGCCGCATCCAGATGGAGACCGACGCCGTGCGCAACCTGCTCTCCGCCCTGGGCGCCCTGGAGGCCGGGCTGTGAGCGCCTTCGGACCGGCCATCGACCTGGTGGTCTTCGACTGCGACGGCGTGCTGCTGGACTCCGTGGCCATCAAGACCGCGACCTTCGGCACGCTCTACGAGGACCTGGGCCCCGAGGCCGTGGCCTACGTCACGGACTACCACATGCGCCACGGCGGGGTCTCGCGCTACACCAAATTCGAGCATTTCCACGAGAAATTCTTCGGCCGGGCCATCACCCCGGACGAGTCCGCCGCCCTGGACCGGCGCTTCAACGACCTGGCCCTGGAACAGCTGCTGCGCACCCCGGCCATCCCCGGCGCGCGGGAGTTCCTGGCCGCGCACCACGGCGCCGGGCCGATGTACGTGGCCTCGGGCGCGCCGCAGTACGAACTGACGGTGATCCTGGAAAAGATGGACCTGGCGCGGTATTTCACGGCCATCCACGGCTCGCCGCCGCACAAGGCCGTGCTGCTCAGACGCATCGTGGAGGCCGAGGGCGCGGACCCGGCGCGCACGCTGATGATCGGCGACTCGTCCACGGACCTGGAGGCCGCCCGCGCCGTGGGCACGCGCTTCCTCGGCGTGGGCCAGTTCCCGCCGCCGCTGCCCTGGCTGCCGGACCTCACGGGGCTGGACGCATTTCTGGAGGAATTGCACTAAGATGGCCTTTCGCGACACCCCCCGCAAGCCGCCCGTGATCCTGCGCCTGGGCGCGGCCCTGGTCTCGGCCCTGGCCCTGGTCCACGCCGTGCTGCTCTACGGGCTGATCGGCGAGAACGAGCTGGTCTGGCTGGCGCTGGGCGCGCTGGCGCTGTTCGCGCTGCTGCGCCCGCGCACGGGGCTGCTGCTCTCCTTCGTGTTCCTGGCCGGGACGCTGTTCCTGGCCGGGCTGCTCAAGTTCTCCGGCGTGGACAAGCGCCCCTTCCCCAACGAGGCCGCCGCGCGCATTTCCTACGACTTCCGGCGCGGGCACCAGATCTACGAGCCGGGCATGGACATCACCTTCGAGGCCCGGGGCGGCGACCTGCGGGCCATGACCCGCCAGGAAACCATGAAGGCCGTGCCGCAGATCGTGCACCCGGTGCATTTCGTCACCGACTCGCTGGGCTACCGCAACGACGCCGACTACGCCGGGCAGGACGTGATCCTGGTGGGCGATTCCTTCGTGGTCAGCACCGCCACGGGGCAGGAGGAGATCCTCTCGGCCCAGCTGGCGCGGGACTACGGCCTGCGCGCCTGGAACGTGGCCGCCGTGGGCGGGGACCTGGCGGACTACCGCCGCTGGATCGCCCACACCCGGGCCCGGGTGGCGCCGGACGCCAAGATCCTGCTGTTCTTCTTCGAGGGCAACGATTTCGAGAAGGTCATCGACCGCGACGCGGCCCTGCCCGCCTGGAAGCTGTGGCTCAAGCGCTACCGCAACGCCTGGCGCTTCACCAGCCTGGGCAAGTTCAGCTTCGCCATGGTCTCGCGCTACACGGCCAAGCCGGGCGGCGAGCAGGTGGAGGTCCGGCCCTGCGGCCCGCTGTC
>CAYUIN010000203.1:0-5397 GCA_964444695.1 uncultured Desulfocurvus sp. | reverse complement strand
CCGGCCAGCAGGAAGACCAGGGCCGCGCCCGGGGACAGGCCCTTCATGGCCAGGGAGGCGGCGATGGGCGTGGAGGAGGTGGCGCAGACGTACAGCGGCACGCCCAGGGCGAGCATCACCAGCATGGAGACCCATTCGTCGGACAGCCAGCGGGTGAACACGGGTTCGGGCACGTAGGCGGCGATGGCGGCGGCCAGGAGGATGCCGAACATCAGCCACTTGCCGATGTCGGCCAGCATGTCGCCGAAGGCGTGGGAAAAGCCCTCGCGCAGGCGCTGGCGCAGGCCGGGCTGCGCGGCGGGGGCGGCGGGCTGGCCGCAGCAGCCGCCGGAGCAGGAGCAGGGTTCGGGCCCGGGGGTCGGCGCGGAGGCGTCGGGCAGCGGTTGCGGCGCGGCCGGGGTATCGTCGGGCAGGGCGTTGACGGCCAGCCCGGCCACGGTGGCGGTGATGAAGGCGGTCAGGGGCCGGAGCAGGGTCATCAGCGGGTCCAGCAGGGCCCAGGTCACGGCGATGGAGTCCGCCCCTGTCTCCGGGGTGGAGATGAGAAAGGCGGTGGTGGCGCCCTTGCCCGCGCCCTGGCGGCGCAGGCCGAAGGCGGCGGGCACCACGCCGCAGGAGCACAGGGGCAGCGGCACGCCGATGAGCGAGGCCCGCAGCACCGATCCCGGGCCCTTGCCGCCCAGGTAGCGGGCCACGAAGGCGTCGGACACGAAGGCCTTGATGAGCGCGGCCACGGTGAAGCCGAGCAGCACCCAGGGCGCGGCTTCGTTGAGGATCAGCCAGGTTTCATGGGCCAGGGGGGCGAGCAGGTCGAGCATGGTGTCTCCGCTTATTCCGTGGCGTGGCTGAGGCCCTCGGCCAGCAGCCCGCGCACGTGGTCGTCGTCCAGGGAGTAGAAGGCCATCTTGCCCGCGCGGCGGTACTTCACCAGCCGGTGGGCGCGCAGCAGCCGCAGCTGGTGGGAGATGGCCGAGGAGGTCATGCCGGTCAGGGCGGCCAGGTCGCAGACGCACAGCTCCTCGCGGGCCAGGGCCATGAGGATCCGGGCCCGGGTGGGATCGGCCAGGGCCTTGAAGATCTCCACCAGCCTGGCGATGGTCTGCTCGTCCGGCATCACGGCCTGCACCCGCTCCAGAAGCTCGGGGTGCAACCCTTCGATTTCGCAGAGGTCGTGGGCCATGGTCCCTCCCGGCGGATGCCGTGGATGCTTTGATTGTTCAACACTTGAGCAACTGTTCAATTGAAAGATACGGCGCACGCTGCGGTTTGTCAAGGCGTCGGCTGTGGATGGGGCGGGGTGGGGCGGGCCTTGCCATTCCTCTTGAACCGTGAGAACAAAGGGAAAATTGTCGCGGCCGGGGAGAATCCGGCTTGGCTTGGCTGCGTGTCCGGGGTGCGTTGCCCGGGCATGGGAGGGGGATGCGTCGTCGCAACGGTTCAGCGGTCCTTCGTGCCGCCGTGATCGCCGTGTGGGTGATCGCGGCGCTGTCCGTCGCGCCCGCCCTGGCCTACACGCCCGCCGGATACTGGACCGGGACCTGGACCTCCACCCCGACGGGGCAGGGCGGCGAGTTGAACTTGACCCTGTTCCCCGGCGAGCAGGGCGGCTGGGCGGGGCGCTACAACATCTACGACACCTTCGCCGGGAACGTCGGCGGACCGATCCTCGGGTCGTCCGACGGCAGCAACCTGCACCTGACCTACTACTCCGGCTCCTACGACTACTATTTGCCCTTCGTCTTCCTGATGCCCGCCGACGTCGGCCTGACCCACACCGGAGACTGGGTGCTGTACGGGGACGACGATGCGGTGGTGGACTACGGGACGTGCACCCTGAACCGCAGGACGTCCTACCGCCTGCACGTCACGGCGGAAGCCAGCCCGGGCGGGACCATCACCCCGGTGAACATTTCCTGGGTCGAATACTACGGCGACAGCCCGGTGTACGTCGTCCAGGCCGACCCGGGCTACGCCATCGACCAGCTGTTCGTGGACGACGTGCCCGTGGGCCCGCTGGAGACCTACCAGTTCACGCGGATCACCACGGACCGCTTCCTGCACGCCACGTTCCGCCGCCTGAACGCCGCCGAGCTGGGCCTGATCCCGATCATCACGCTGCTGCTTCTGGACTGAGGCCGCCGCCCCGAAAGGGAAGGCCCCCAGCCGATCCGGGGGCCTTCGTCCGAGGAGGAGGCACAATGCCAGTGTGAACTACTTCAGGGATTCGTACACGCGGCCCACCATCTTTTCCGAGGGGGCCAGGGTCTTTTTGCCGGGCGTCCAACTGGCGGGGCAGGCCTCGTCGGGGTGGTCCTTCAGGTAGTTGTGGGCCTCCATCTTGCGGACCAGCTCGTCCACGTTGCGGCCCACGTTGTAGAAGTTGACCTCGTCCGCCACCAGGATGCCGTCGGGGTTGATGATGAACGTCCCGCGCAGGGCCAGGCCGGTTTCCTCGTCGTAGATGCCGAAGTATTCCGATATTTCGCCCGTGGGATCGGCGCCCATGGGGAAGAACACGTTCTCCAGCAGCTTTTCCTCGTTGCGCCAGGCCAGGTGCGTGTACTTGGTGTCCGTGGACACGGAGATCACCTCGGCGCCCAGCGCCTTCAGGTCCTTGTACCGGTCGCCCAGGTCCGCCAGCTCCGTGGGGCAGACGAAGGTGAAGTCCGCCGGGTAGAAGAAGAGGATGGTCCACTTCCCCGCCTCGCGCAGCGCTTCCAGGGAGACGGTGCCGAAGAATCCCTTGTCCGGGTCGTACGTCTCCAGGAAGAAATCGGCCACGGGCCTGCCCACGACGGCTCTTTTCTGAGTGTTTTGGTCGGATTTGTAGGTGATACCCATGGGAAGCTCCTTGCGATTTTGAGAGGATGATCAGGGATTCAATGGGGTACGGATATTTATAATAATGATTCCTGTTATCATTTCTATTGTCAAGCGGGAAATGGCCTTCGGGGGGAGTTTGCCGCCGTGGGGCGCGCGGCGGCGCCCGCCGGCGGGGCCGGGCAAAGAGGTGGATTGCCGCCCCGGTTTTTTGCTAGGGTCCGAAGATACATGGACGCCGCGGCGGGCGGGGGCGGGCCCCGGCCGCCGGGCAGGGCCGAGAGGAAAAGGGGTTGCAGGCCCGGCGGCGCCGCGCCAGGATTCCTTTTCCCCGGCAACGCGGCCGGTTGGGAGGCCCGCCCGGCGCAGGCGGCGGCCATGGACGACAGGCCCTGAGAACACCACGGGCGCGAGCGCGACGCGACCGCCCAAACCCCGGGAACACGAGACGCCATGCTCTTCGGCAACAGCCTCCAAGCCTACATCACCGCCGCCCTGGTCCTCGGCGGCACCTTCCTCGTCGTGACCCTGGCCCGGCGCGTCGTCGGCCGCCGCGTGCGCAGCGCCATAGACTCCGGGCGCATCCACGCCGCCGCGACCCTGGTGGAAGACCTCGAACGCTCCATGCGCGCCCTGACCTACGTCCTGGCCGTGTCCGTGGCGCTGGGCTCCCTGACCTTCGGCCAGCGCGCGGACCATCTCCTGTCCGGCGCGCTGCTGGCCGCCACGGCGTTCCTGTGCATCTCCGTGGGCTACAACGCCCTGCGCGTGGGCCTGGACGTCTCCCTGCGGCGCAAGGGCACGACCCTGGACGAACACAAGTCCCGGGCCCTGCTCCCCGTGGTCAAGGTCGCCGCCTGGGTCATCGCCGCCACCTTCCTGCTGGACAACTTCGGCTTCAAGATCGGCACCATCCTCGCCGGTCTCGGCGTCGCTGGCGTGGCCGTGGGCTTCGCCGCGCAGGCCGTGCTGGGCGACCTGTTCAGCTACTTCGCCATCCTCTTCGACCGGCCCTTCACCATCGGCGACCTCGTCATCCTGGACTCCATCACCGGGACCATCGAATACATCGGCCTGAAGACCACCCGCATCCGGGGCCTGGACGGCGAGCAGATCATCCTGCCCAACTCCGACCTCACCAGCTCGCGCCTGCGCAACTTCCGGCGCATGACCCGCCGCCGCGTCCTGCTGCCCTTCGGCGTGGTCTACCAGACCCCCGCCGCAACCCTGGAACGGATCCCCCAGGTCGTGCGCCAGGTCGTCGAATCCGTGCCCCTGGCCACCTTCGACCGCGCCCACTTCAAGCGCTTCGGCGACTCCAGCCTCGACTTCGAGGCCGTGTACCACGTCGAAGACCCGGACTACGCCACCTTCATGGACGTGCAGCAGGCCGTGAACCTCGGCCTGGTCCGCGCCCTGGCCGAACTCGGCGTCGATTTCGCCTACCCCACGCGCACCCTGTTCATCGAACGCCCCGGCGCGCAACCCCCGCAGGAGGACGACGGTGCTTGATTTCCTCAAATGGCGCGAAGGCGACACCGGCAAGGCCCCCGGCACCCTGGAATACCGCGGCCGCAAACGCGATTTTCCCGCACACCTCGTGCACTACGCCTACTCCCAGGACGGCCTCAACGAGACCTGCCTGCGCACCGACGCCGACAAGCCCGAACTCACCCCGGGCAAGACCCACTTCCTGTCCCTGGTCGGCATCCACGACTCCGACGTCGTGGCCACCGTCGGCTCCTGGTTCGACATCCACCCCCTGATCCTCGAAGACATCCTCAGCCCCGGGCTGCGGCCCAAGGTCAACGAGGTCGACGAGGGCATCTTCATGGCCCTGCGCAACGTGGCCTACGACCCGGAAACCAACGGCCTCAAGGAAGAACAGGTCTGCATCCTCTGGACCCCGGACTGCCTCATCGCCTTCCAGGAGACCGACGAGGACGCCTGGGAACCCGTGGTCGACCGCCTGCGCAAAGGCAAGGGCCGCATCCGCGCCGCAGGCACCCACTACCTGTGCATCGCCCTGCTCGACGCCCTCGTGGACCGCGCCATGGACGCCCTCGCCGCCCTGTCCGCCGAGGTCGAAGAACACGAGACCGGCCTCGCGGGCGCACACGGCGAACGGCAGATCCTCGAACTCTACCGCGTGCGCCGCGACGTCACCTTCCTGATGCGCAACGTGCTCATGCCGACCACAGAAATCCTCGCCACCCTGCGCGACGAGGAGACCTTCCCCATGCCCGGCACCGTGCGCCCGTTCCTCGACGACGTCAGCGAACACGCCGTCCACGCCTCGGAATCCGCCAAGGTCCTGCACGACATCCTGGCCAGCATGATGGACGTGCACATCTCCCTGGCAGGCATGCGCATGAACAACGTCATGAAGGTCCTGACCGTCGTCGCCACCATCTTCATCCCCCTGACCTTCATCACCGGCATCTACGGCATGAACTTCGAATACATGCCCGAACTCCACTGGCCCTGGGCCTACCCCGCCGCCCTCATCCTCATGGGCGCCATCGCCATCGCCATGGCCATCTACTTCGCCCGCAAACGCTGGTTCTGACCACCACC
>CAYUIN010000202.1:0-5402 GCA_964444695.1 uncultured Desulfocurvus sp. | reverse complement strand
CACGACGACGTCATCGACATCATCCACGAAGAGGCCAGCGAGGACATGCTGGGCATGGTCGGCGCCGGTCAGGACGAGACCGTGGACACGCCCTGGCGGCGGTCCGTGATGCTGCGCCTGCCGTGGCTGATGATCAACGTCGCCAACTCCGCCGTGGCGGCCTGGGTGGTTCACATGTTCGAGGGCACCATCGCCCAGATGGCCATCCTGGCCTCGCTGATGCCCATCGTCGCCAACCAGGCGGGCAACGCGGGGCAGCAGTCCCTGGCGGTGATGATCCGCCAGTTGGCCATGGAGGCCTGGGACCGCAAGCGCGCCTGGACCGCCGTCCTGCGCGAGGCCAAGATCGGCGTGCTCAACGGCCTGTTCGTGGGCCTGATGGTCCTGATGGGCGTGTTCGTGCTGACGCACAACGCCGAGCTGGCCACGGTGATGGCCATGGCCCTGGGCCTGGACATGATCGTCGGCAACTGCGCGGGCGCCATGATCCCCGTCGTGCTCAAGGAAATGGGCCGCGACCCGGCCCAGGCCTCGTCCATCTTCCTGACCACCATCACCGACTCCACGGGCTTCTTGCTGTTCCTGGGCCTGGCCCACACGCTGCTGCTCTAGCGGCGGCCCGCCTCCCGCCTTCTCCTGTTTTTCCTTGCGCCGCAGGCTGCCCGGAGGGCAGCCTTTTTTGCGTCCGCGTAAAAAAGACGAAATCGTCCGTTTTATCGCGACGGCGATAGAACGATTTGCCCCGGCGTGGGACATCGCACGCACCGGAACGGGACGAGACCCCGCGTCCGGCGGCCCGAGCGAACAACGCCGTAGCGGCAAGGAGGTTGGGAGTGGAAGAATTGCGGCCCATCAGCAATCGAAACGGTATCATGCGGTACCTCCTGGGCAACCTGGAGGCCTGCGGCAAAAACCCCATCAAGACCATCGGCGGCTTCATCGTCGCCTGGGCGGCCTTCTTCCTGATCTGGAAGGGCCTGCCCAATCCCCACGGGCTCACGGACAACGGCATGGCCGTTCTGGCCATCGTGGTCTGGGCCTCCGTCATGTGGGTCAGCGAGGCGATGCCCGTGGGCATCACCGGCATCAGCGTGCCCACGCTGCTGATCCTGACCGAGGGCATCCCCTACAAGAACGGCAAGCCGCCCATGGACATCGTGTTCTCGGGCTTCACCAAGCACGTGGTCTGGCTGTGCCTGTTCGCGTTCTTCGTGGGCGCCATCATGCAGCTGCTCAAGCTGGACCGGCGCATCGCCCTGGGCATCCTGGCCAAGATCAAGGCCTCCAACGTCGGCCGGGTCATCTGGGGCATGTTCTTCGTGAACATCGTGCTGGGCTTTCTGATCCCGGCGGCCAACGCCCGCGCGGCCACGCTGCTGCCCGTGGTCAAGGGCATCACCGGGCTGATGGGCGACACCCCCGAGGAGCGCAACGCCCGCAAGGCCATCGTCATCCAGTCCCTGGTCTACGGGACCATGATCTGCGGCGTGTTCATCATGACCGCGCACCTGCCGAACATGATCATGGTCGGCATCTTCGGCGACAACGGCTTCTCCAACCTGGGCTACCTGGACTGGATGCTGCTCCAGGCGCCGTATCTGGGCATGTTCGTGCTGACCCAGTGGTGGGTGCGCTGGCACTTCCGGACCAAGGGCGTGCAGGTCGGCGGCGGCCACGAGGCCATCGAGGCGCAGTACAAGGAACTGGGCCCCATGACCGCGCCCGAATGGGTCCTGCTGGGCATCTTCTGCCTGGTGGCCTTCCTGTTCATGACCGGCAAGGGCAGCCCGCTCATGGAGCTGCACCATCACCAGCTGGGCGTCATGGGCCTGGTGGGCATCCTGCTGCTGTTCGTCCCGGGGCTGACGCCCTGCACCTGGAAGGAAGTCCAGGGCCGCACCATCTGGGGCACCTTCCTGCTGCTGGGCGGGGCCATCACCATGACCGCCGCCATGACCAAGTCCGGCCTGGCCGGATTCCTGGCGGACCACATCCACGCCTTCGTCGTGGGCATGAACTGGTGGCAGGCCATCCTGACGCTGATGGTCGGCACCCACGTGATCCGCATCGGGATGCTGTCCAACGTGGCGGCCATCGCCATGCTGGCGCCGGTGGTCTTCGCCATGGCGCCCAAGCTCGGCTTCCACCCCGTGTCCTTCACGCTGCTGGTCTGCGACACGGACACCTACGCCTACCTGCTGCCCACGCAGATCACGGCGGCGGTCATCGCCTACGGTTCGGACGAGTTCTCCATCGCCGACTACGCCAAGTCGGGATGGGTCTGCATCCTCATCGCCATCGCCTACGGCCTGCTGGTCATGGCCCCCTGGTACGCCTTCCTGGGCATCCCGGTGTGGGACGGCACGGCCCCCTGGCCCTACTAAACGCAAGGAGAGACGCATCATGGCAAATAGAGCATCGAGACGGGCGGTGGACTTCCGCCCCAAGAGCGCGGACGACGTGACCACCGTCGTGGTGGACTGCGACCTGCTGATCATCGGCGGCGGCAACGCGGGCTGCTTCGTGGCCGTGGAGGCCAAGAAGCTCGACCCGGACATGAAGGTCGTGATCATGGAAAAGGCGGAGATCATGCGGTCCGGCGCCACGGCGGCGGGCATGGACGCCATCAACACCTACATCCCCGAGGGCAAGACGCCCGAGGACCTGGTGCGCTGGTCCCGGGCCCAGGTCGGCGGCGGGCCGCTGCGCGAGGACCTGGCCCTGTCCAACGCCGAGGAGCTGAACGAGGCCGTGGACGACCTGGCCGACTGGGGCCTGCCCATCCTGCGCAACGAGGACGGGTCCATCCGCTACCGGGGCAAATGGGACATCTCCATCCACGGCGAGCAGCTCAAGCCGATCATGGCCGAGAAGGCCATCGAATGCGGGGCCGAGGTCTACAACCGCGTGGTGGGCACCGGCCTGCTGATGGACGAGCAGGGCCGCTGCGCCGGGGCCATGGGCATGAACGTGCGCACCGGCGACTTCTACGTCTTCCGCGCCAAGGCCACCGTGAACTCCACCGGCGGCGCGGGCACGCTGTACAAGTCCTACACCGCCGACTCCACGGACTGCGGCGCGCAGATCTGGATGTGCCCGTACTGCGTGGGCTCGGGCTACGCCATGGGCTTCCGCAAGGGCGCGGAGCTGACCAGCCTGGAACAGCGCTGGGTCGCCACCCGCACCAAGGACTTCTGCGGGCCCGTGGACACCATCTCCGTGGGCTACAAGGCGCCGATCATCAACTGCAAGGGCGAGAAGATCATGCAGGAGCGCTACCAGCACCTGGGCGGCGACGCCGCGCCGCGCTTCATCCGCGCCAACGCGCCGATGAGCGAGTGGCTGGAAGGGCGCGGGCCGACGTTCTGCGACACGCGCGGCCTGGACGACGAGACCAACTGGCGCATGATGTGCGACTACCTGAACGAGCGGCCGAGCTTCGTGCTCTTCCTGGCCGCCCGGGGCCAGGACCCGGTCAAGGAGCCCATCGAGATCTTCGGCTCGGACCCGTACATCATGGGCGGGCACACCATGGGCGGCTTCTGGGTCACCCTGGACCGCATGACCACCGTGCCCGGCCTGTTCGCCGCCGGGGAGACCGCCGGGGGCAACCCCAACAAGTTCGTGGGCGGCTGCGCGGCCGAGGGCAAGCTCGCCGCGCGCGGCGCCGACGCGTACATGCGGCGCGAGAAGATCGCCCTGCCGGAGCTGGACCGCGACCAGGTGCGCGCCGAGATCGAGCGCGTCTACGCCCCGCTCCTTCGCGGCGCGGACTTCGACGGCATCGCCCCCCGGGCCATGAAGGACCGCCTGCAACGGCTGATGGACGAATACGCGGGCGGCTCCTCGCAGTTCTACCGCACCAACGAGGAGCGCCTGGACTACGCGCTCAGGCACATCGCCATCCTCCAGGACCAGTTCCGGTACCTGAAGGCCGGGGACCTGCACGAGCTGATGCAGGCCAACGAGACCATGGACCGCGTGGACGTGGCCGAGGCCGTGGTGCATCACCTGAAGGGCCGCAAGGAGACCCGCTGGGCGGGCTGGCAGACGCGCATGGACTACCCCGAGCGCGACGACGCGAACTACGACTGCTTCGTGGAGACCCGGCGCGACCCCGAGACCGGCACGGTGGAATGCTTCACCCGGCCCTACGAGCAGATCGTCCCCGGCGACCGTTACTCCGCCTGAAAACCCAAGAGAGGTGAATCATGCCCCCCAGAGTGAACGTCAATAAATGCAATGGATGCGAAGGGTTGGCCGAGTCCAGGTGCGAAGAGGCCTGCCCCGGCAACCTGATGGCCGTGGACGAGAAGACCGGCAAGGCCTTCGTGCGCTTCGCGGGAGACTGCTGGGACTGCATGTCCTGCACCAAGGCCTGCCCGCGCGGGGCCATCGAGACCCGCGTCCCGTACCAGCTGGGCTACCACAAGGCCACGCTGCGGCCCATCATGGGCAGCAACTCCATCACCTGGAAGTGCGTGGACATTTACGGGAACGAGAAGACCTACAAGTATCGCAACAGGATGGATCGCTAACGGGACGTGCCCCCCCGGGCGACCATCCTCCCCCTCCGGGCGGTCTCCGGCGTGCCTCACGCGCCGGAGGCCGCCATTGGCGTTTTTCCGTTTCTGCGCTAGGACTTGTGCCGGGGGGGCAGAGGAGACCGCATGAAGCAGCATTGGCATCTCGGCGAGGAGGATTTCTTTGCGGACCTTCCCTCGGAGCGCGAGGCGTTTTTGCGGCTCGCCCGGCGCAGGGTCCTGCAGAAGAACGACATCGTGTTCTTCGAGGAGGACCCGGGGCGCAGTTGCTACTACCTGGAGACCGGGCTGATCAAGATCTTCCAGATCGCCTCGTCGGGCAAGGAGCCGATCTTCTTCCTGCGCCGCTCGGGGGAGATGTTCGGGCTGGCCGAGGTCCTGGAGGGCGAGCGGCGCAAGGCCAACGCCCAGGCCCTGGCGCCCTGCGTGCTCTACGAGATCGATGGCCCGGCCTTCGAGCACTTCCTGGAGGGCAACTACCCGGCGGCGCGCAAGGTGATCCGCATCCTGGGGCGCCGCCTGCGCTACCTGGGCGAGATCGCGGGCGGGCTGATGGTCTGCGACGTGGGCACCCGGCTGGCCAAGCTGCTGGCCTACCTGTGCCACGAGTACATCTCCAGCGAGGGCGCCTGGAGCAGGCCGCTGACCATCCCCATCAAGCTGACCCAGGAGCACCTGGCGTCCATGGTCGGCTCCTGCCAGCAGACCGTGAGCGAGACCCTGAACCGCTACCAGGAGGACGGGCTGATCCGCGTGGAGAAGCGCCGGATCACCGTGCTGCACCCGCTGCGGCTGCTGGAACAGGCGGAGATCTGAGCCGCCGCCCACCGCCCGCAAACGACGGGGCCCCGCCGGAAT
>CAYUIN010000201.1:0-5432 GCA_964444695.1 uncultured Desulfocurvus sp. | reverse complement strand
CAGGCTTTCGGAGAGGGTGGAGAAGCTGGGCGGGCAGTCCAGCAGGAACAGGTCGCAGGCCGCGGCGGCGGAGGCGATGGCCCGGGTCAGGCGTTTGGTGGCCTTTTTGGGGTCGCCGAGGTCCAGGTCCAGGTGTCGGTATCCGAACCCGGCCGGGATGACGGACAGTCCGGGCCAGGCGGTGGGCACGGCGAAGGCGTCCAGGCTCTTCTTGTCCTTGACCAGTTTCTTGACCTTGGCGTCCTGCACGGGCGGCGTGCCGAGCAGGAAGGTGGCGGCGGCCTGGGAGTCCAGGTCCCAGAGCAGGGTGCGCAGCCCGCGCGCGGCGGCGGCGTAGGCCAGGTTCACGGCGGTGGTGGTTTTTCCCACCCCGCCTTTCATGTTGTAGCAGGCGACGGTCTTCACGGGCGGCCTCCCTGTCGGGTGGACCCGGCTGGTCTGGCCGGGCGCGGATCGCCCATTCATGCACGGCGGCGGTTACGGCTGTGTGACGGGGGGTGTGGTTCAGTCCGGGGGCAGGGCGGGGTCCTGCGCTCCGGGCAGCGGCAGGGAGGCGGTGAGCAGCAGCCCGCCTTCGGTGGGTGTGAGGGCAAGCAGGCCGTTCATGCTCTTCATGTTGCGCCAGGCCAGGGCCAGGTCCAGGGCCTGTCCGCCTTCCTCGAAGGGCAGGATCAGGCGGTCCGTGTCTTCGCGCGGCAGGTCGAGGCCAGGGTCGGAGACTTCGAAGTCCGCGCGGACGTAGCCCGCCGTCTGGCGCGAGCTGATGACCATCCGCCCCTGGTCGCTCATGGCGTCGGTGAGGTGCTTGAGGATGCTGGCCAGGGTTTCGGTGAGCAGGTCCGGGTCGGCCTCGGCTTCGGGCAGGTCGGTGTCCAGCCGCAGGCGGATGTCCAGGCCCCGGCGCACCAGGGAGGGCAGCAGCCGGTCCAGGCAGAAGGTCAGGTGCGCGGTGAGGCTGACGCGCTGGGGCGTGACCTCCACCGGGGCAACGTAGGTGGTGATGCGCGCCAGCAGGGCTTCCAGGCGCTCGGCCTGTTCCAGGATGATGCCCGCCTCTTCCAGTTCGGGGTGGGACTGGGACAGGCGCCGGGCGAAGCCGCCCAAGGACATCAGCGGGTTGCGGATCTCGTGGGCCAGCTCCGAGGACACGGCGCCCAGGGTCTTGAGCTTTTCGCGCTGCACCAGGACCTTTTCCAGGAACACGGCCTCCGTGGCGTCGACGATAATCCCGCCCAGGACCGGGGTTTCCTCGCGCCCGGGCTCCAGGGAGCGGGCCGCGAGGTGCAGGGTGTAGCCGCGCCTGTGCTCGAACCGGAAGCGGGCGGAGAGCCCGGCGGCGGGGTCGGCCAGGGCGGCGGCCAGGGCGGCGGCCAGGGCCGCGCGGTCGTCCGGGTGCGTGTGGCGCAGGAGCCAGTCCGGCTCGGCCAGGGCCTGGTCCGGCGCGTAGCCCGTGACGTCCTGGCAGGTGTTGTTGATGAAATCCAGCCGCCCGTCGCCGTCGAAGGAGAAGACCACCACGGGCACGGACTGGATGAGGGAGCGGTAGCGCTCTTCGGCGCGGCGCACGCGCTCGCGCAGGGCGCTGCGTTCCAGGCAGTTGCGGATGGTCTTTTCCAGGGCCTCGAAGTTCAGGATGGGCTTGGTCACGTAGTCCCAGGCCCCGGCCTTGAAGGCGCCGATGGCGTCGGAGATGTCCGCGTTGGCGGAGACGATGACCACCGGCGTTTCCGGCGATTCGGCGGCGATGGCGGCCAGGACCTCCTGCCCGGGCATCCCCGGCAGGCCCATGTCCAGCAGCACCAGGTCCGGCTTGTGTGCGCGGAAGGCCGCCAGCCCCGTCAGCCCGTCCTCGGCCTCGACGAGCGCGAAGCCGCTGTCCTCCATCCAGTTGACGATGGAGGCCCGGACCAGCGGATCGTCCTCGATGGTCATGAGCAGCGGCGCGGGGCTCATGGCTCGCCGTCCTTGGCCCGGGGCTGCACGGGCAGGATCACCAGGAAGGAATTGCCCTCGGCGCAGGCCTCGTGCTCGGCCTTGCCGCCGTGCATCTGCACGATCTGCTTCACGAAATACAGGCCGTGGCCCGTGCCTTCCACGCCGTCGCCCTCGGCCCGGAATCCGGCCCGGAAGAGCTTGGCGCCGGTGGCGGGCGGGATGGGCCTGCCGGTGCTGAACACGGTGAAGACCACGGCGTCCTTGCCGCGTCCCAGGCGCCCGCGCTCCAGCCGCGCGGAGCAGGAGACCCGCGCTCCGCCCCCGCCCTCGGGCGGCGCGGCGTACTTCAGGGCGTTGGAGAACAGGTTGGAGAAGACCTGGGCGATGAGCCCCACGTCCACGGACAGGATCATGTCCTTGTCGTCCACGTAGCCCGCGCACGGAGTGACGCTGATGCCGCGCTCCTCGTAGCGTTGCAGGAACTGGTGCAGCTGCGGCTCGATGATCTGCGAGGGCACGTGGCAGGGGCGCTTCTCCAGCACGTAGTGGCCCTTTTCGAAATGGCTCTGGCGCAGCAGGGTTTCCAGGTACAGGCTGGTCTGCTCGTAGTGCCGCGAGATCTCCTCGTACTGGTCGTGCAGGGCCTGGTGCAGGTCCAGAAGCTCCCGGCGGGACTCGGCCGTGGGCTCGGTGTGGCGCTCGGGCAGCGCGCCCAGCTGGTCGATGGTCCGCTTCAGGCGGTTGAAGAACAGCTTGAAGTACATGTTGGGCACGATGACGTTGTGCCCGATGTCCTTGGCCAGGCTGCGGATGAAGCGCAGGTGCCGCTTGCTGGCCCCGTGCACGATGCGGTTGTGCATCTGGAAGCCGATGCGGTTGGCGTACTTCTCCCAGAACAGGCTGTCCCCGTCCACGAGCTTGGCGGCCGGGAAGATTTCCAGGCAGCCGATGACGTTTTCCGGCGGGGTGAAGGGCAACTGCTCGATATGCGCGGCGTTGGCGCGGATGGGGAAGTAGAAGTGGCCGTCCTGGACGTCGGTATGCACCGGCGCGGGGCGGCGGCCCGGGAGGGCGCGGTGCGGGTGCACGGTGTCCGGGCCGCTGGCCCCGGCGCAGCGCAGCGAGAGGGTCTTGGTCACCAGGTACAGCGCGCAGTCCAGCCCGAACAGGACCTTGGGCACCATCACGCAGATGGCGTGGAAGTCCTCCTCGGGCTCGAACTCCTGGACCAGGTCGAAGAAGATGTTCAGCGCGCCGGACTGCGGCTCGGTGAACTCGTAGCTGTCGTAGTCCCCGAGCTTTTCGCGGATGCGCAGGGCGATGGCCTCGGCGCGCTGGGCGCCGGGGCGGGGCTTGCAATCGTTCTGCATGCGTCGGGTCATGGCCGTCCCGGGGTTGGAGCCTGGTCCTTTTGTGAATCATCATGCCATATTGTCCGCGAAAGACAAGGGCTCCGGCCAGAGGGCCCCGCAAGCCGACCCCGCCGGACGAAGGCGCTTGATTTTCGCGCGGTTGCCGAATCAGATGGTGACTTGCCCTGCCAATCCGGGTACGGGTGGTAAGGTCCGATGGGAAAAATCCGCATGGTCAAGCGTCTGTATCTGTTCGATTCCTGGCTGGAAATCATCTTCGGCTGTTTTGTGATGGCCGGGCTCTTCGTCGTCGCCTCCTTCAACTACATGCTGTTCCACAGCCTGGCCGAACTGTTCAGCGTGGTGGTGGCCTTCGCCGCCTTCGTGCTCGTGGCCGGCGCCTCCCAGCGCATCCAGACTCCGTCCATCGTCATCCTCGGGGTCTCCTTCCTGTGCATCGGCTTCTTCGACCTGCTGCACACCCTGGCCTACCAGGGCATGGGCGTGTTCGACCGGGACGACCCGAACCTGGCGACGCAGCTGTGGATCGCGGCGCGCGGCAGCCAGGCCCTGGCCTTCGTGGCCGCCGGGGTCTTCCACCGGGCGCGCATCAACTTCGCCCTGCTGTTCTGGTGCATGGTCTTCGTGACCGGCGCCCTGACGGTCCTCGTCTTCAGCAGGCATTTCCCGGTCTGCTTCACGGTGCAGTCCGGGCTCACGCCGTTCAAGATCTACGCGGAATACTGCATCGCCGGGCTGCTCCTCGTGGCGGCCGGGCTGCTGGCCCGGCTGCGCCGGGAGCTGGGCACCGTGGTCGTGCGGCTGGTGACCGTGGGCATCGTCGCCGGCGTGATGGCCGAGCTGGCCTTCACCCAATACGCCAGCGTGTACGACGCCGCGAACCTGCTCGGCCACTTCTTCAAGATCGTCTCCTTCTACTTCATCTACAAGGCCATCGTCGAAAACGGCTATGCCCGGCCCCAGGAGCTGCTGTTCAGCAGGCTGGCCGCCAGCGAGGCCAACCTCCGCCAGGCCCAACGCCTGGTGCAGATGGGCAGCTGGGAAATGAACCTGGGGAGCGGCGCCGCCGTCTGGTCCGAAGAACTCTTCCGCATCCTGGGCTACACGCCGGGAACCGAGCCCGAACCGGGCTTCGACCTGCTGCGCAAACACGTCCACCCCGACGACTGGAACACCCTGCGCCAGGCCCTGGACACGGCGGCCGACCTGGGCCGCTCCTTCGACATGGAGCTGCGCTACGTGCCCGAGGGCGGCAAGGTGCGCATGGCGCAACTCAACTGCGAGGTGGAACGCGGCTCCCGGGGCCTGCCCGCCCGCCTGTTCGGCGCCATGCGCGACGTGACCCTGCGCCGCCAGGCCGAACAACTGCGCCAGGACGTGGAACGCATCACCCGCCACGACCTCAAGACCCCGCTGAACGGCATCATCTACCTGACGCAATTTCTGGAAGACACCCGCCTGGACGAGGAACAAAGCCAGTACGTGGCCGAGATCAGCCAGAACGCCTACACCATTCTCAGCCTGATCAACGTCAGCCTCGGCCTGTACCGCATGGAACGCGGGGAATACGAACTGGACGCCCGCACCGTGGACCTGATCCCCGTGCTGCAACGCGTGGTCCGCGACCTGAGCGAGATCCAGGCCGCGGGACACATCTCCCTGGACATCCTGCTGGACGGCAACCCCCTGCAACCGGACGGCACGTTCGAAGTCCGGGGCGAGGAGCTGCTGTGCTACACCCTGATGGCCAACCTCGTGCGCAACGCCCTGGAAGCCGCACCCAAAGGCTCCACCATCACCGTGCGCCTGGAACACAAACCCGTGTGCCGCTTCCTGGTCCACAACCAGGGCGCCGTGCCCGTCCAGGTCCGCGACCGCTTCTTCGACAAGGACGCCACCTTCGGCAAACGACACGGCACCGGCCTTGGCACCTACAGCGCCAAACTCATCGCCGAAGTCCACGGCTGGGACATCGGCCTGGACACCTCCCTCGAAAACGGCACCACCGTCTGGGTCGAATTCCCCTGGTAGCCCGCCCCGCGCGCCCGGCGCCGAGGTGAATGCCTCCGGCGGCCAGGGCGTCGCCCTGGACCCGCTTAAGGGAATAATCCCCTTAAGAATCCC
>CAYUIN010000200.1:0-5434 GCA_964444695.1 uncultured Desulfocurvus sp. | reverse complement strand
AGCAGCTTGGAGGCCAGCTTGACGTTCTGGCCCTTGCGGCCGATGGCCAGGGTCAGCTGGCTGTCGGGCACCACGACCTCGAGCATCTTCTCTTCCTCGTCCACGGTGATCCGGCTGATCACGGCCGGAGACAGGGCGTTGACCGCGTAGGTCGCCACGTCCGGGCTCCAGACCACGATGTCGATGCGCTCGCCGCGCAGCTCCTGCACCACGTTCTGGATGCGCGAGCCGCGGATGCCGACGCAGGCGCCCACGGGATCCACGTCGCGGTCGTGGGAGGTCACGGCGACCTTGGCCCGGCTGCCCGGGTCGCGGGCCACGCCGAGGATGGTCACGGTGGCGTCGGCCACCTCGGGCACCTCGCGCTTGAACAGGGCCACCATGTAGTCCGGGTGCGAGCGCGAGACGATGACCTGCGGGCCGCGTCCTTCGCGGCGCACGTCGATCAGGAAGGCCTGGACCCGGTCGCCGCGCTTGTAGCGCTCGCGGGGGATCTGCTCTTCCTTGGGCAGCAGCGCCTCGGTCCGGCCGAGGTTGATGATCCAGCCGGTCTTGTCGCGGCGCTGGATGATGCCGGAGACGATCTCACCCACGCGGTCCTTGTATTCCTCGTAGATGATTTCCTGCTCGGCGTCGCGCATCCGCTGGATGATGACCTGCTTGGCGGACTGGGCGGCGATGCGGCCCAGGTCCTCGATGCTCAGCCGGAAGCCGAGCTCGTCGTCGATCTGCGCGCCGGGGTCGGACTGGCGGGCGTCTTCGAGGGAGATCTCGATGGTGGGGTTTTCGACCTCCTCCACCACGGCCTTGAACTGGTAGACCTCGATCTCGCCCTGTTCGTCGTTGTAGCTGACCTCGACGTCCATGTCCTCGCCGTACTTGCGCAGTACGGACGAGCGCACGGCCTCTTCGAGGGTGTCGACGAGCAGGTCGCGGTCGATGCCCTTGTCCTTGCTGATCTGGTCGATGGCCTTCTTCAGTTCCATACCCATGGGTGTTGCCTCCACTGCCCCGGCCCGGTGCGGGCCCTGGCTTCGACGCGTTATGCCTTTTTCCCCTTGGCGGGAAATTCGTATTTCAGATTGGCCCTTTTCACGTCCGCCCAGCGGACGTCCACGACGGTGCCGTCCTCGTCCACGCTCAGGCCGTCCCCGGTCACGGCGACCAGGACTCCGGAGTACTTGCGCCGCCCGTCCACGGGCTCGCGCAGGGCGACCTGGACCTGGCTGCCCTCGTGGCCGCGCATCTGCTCCGTGGAGAAGAAGGGCCGGTCCAACCCGGGGGAGGACACTTCGAGGTAGTAGCTGCCGCGCACCACGTCTTCCACGTCCAGGACCACGGACAGGTCGCGCGAGAACCGGGCGCACTGGTCCACGGTCACGCCGCCCTCGGCCTCGAGGTAGATGCGCAGCACGCTGCGCTTCTGGCCGCCGAGCATCTCGATGCCCCAGACGGTCAGGCCCAGGGCCTCGGCCATGGGTTCGGCCAGCTCGTGCAGCGCGGTCAGGGTCTTGACGTCCATCATGCCGATATTCCTTAAATAAAAAAGTGGACCCCGGGGTCCACTCGAATCATCTTCCAGGAGATGCGAGAGGGTGAAAGGTTAATGAAACATGGAGCGGGCGACGAGATTCGAACTCGCGACTTTCAGCTTGGGAAGCTGACACTCTACCAACTGAGTTACGCCCGCGTGCTCTGCGCCGCCGGGTCTTCCCGGCGCCGAGATGCGTGTCTTTACCAAATCGCCGCGAGTTGTCAACCATTTTATATGAACGGTTCGCCCGTTGTCCAGTGTTCGCGGGCGAAAACGCGCCCTCCCCGGGCGCGCCCCGCGCGGCCCCGCCACGGGGCTGACGCGCCGTCGGGAGCCGCCCGGGCCCCTGCATCGAACAACACCCCGTAATCATGTCTCATTCACGCCGCCAGGCCCGTTGGCGCGGTATTTGCTTCCAAGGGTGCAGACCCAAACCCCATGGAGGGCAGCAGGTATGCAACAAAGCATGTACAGCGCGATGTTCGGGGCTTTGACCCAGGAATACCGCATGAACATCATCGCCAACAATTTGGCGAACGTGAATACGACGGGCTACAAGCGCGACCGCATGGCCTTCAAGGACGTGTTCGTCCACTACGCCCACGACGACATCCGCGAGCCGCTGATGCACCTGAAATCACAGCCGTTGTTCCCCAACCCGGACTACTACGCCAAGCCGCGCATCGCCGTGTCCAAGATCGAGTTCGAGCAGGGCAGCCTGCGTCAGACGGGCAACGACCTGGACATGGCCCTGGTGGGCGAGGGGTTCTTCAAGGTCCGCACCGCCCAGGGCCGCGACCTGTACACCCGCGACGGGTCCTTCAAGGTGGACGCCACGGGCGCCCTGGTCAACGCGCGGGGCGACTCCGTGCTCGGCGAGGGCGGGCCCATCGAGCTGCCCCCCGGGTCCAAGATCGTGGTCAACGGCTCGGGGCAGATCTTCGCCGACGGGGCCCAGGTGGCGCAGCTGGCGGTGGTGCAGGTGGAGGACCCGGCCACCAGCCTGCAGAAGGTGGGGCACAACTATTTCGAGCCCATGGTCGAGGGCGGGGCGCCCGAGCTGCCCGCCGCCGAGACCGTGGTGGAGCAGGGCTACCTGGAGGCGCCCAACGTCGAGGTCGTCACCGAGATGGTGAATATGATCGAGACGCACCGCGCCTTCGAGGCCTACCAGAAAGTGATCCAGAACACCAAGGAGACCGATTCCAAGGCCATCGATCAGGTGGGCAGGGATAGGTAAGGAGGATATCGGTCATGATGCGTTCCCTGTGGACCGCCGCCACGGGCATGGTCGCCCAGCAGCTGAACATCGACGTGATCTCGAACAACCTGGCCAACGTGAACACCATCGGCTTCAAGAAGAGCCGGGCCGAGTTCGAGGATCTGATGTACCAGAGCATGAAGATCGCCGGGTCGCCCACCGAGGCGGGCAACCTGATTCCCACCGGCATGCAGGTGGGCATGGGCGTCAAGCCGACCACGGTGCACAAGTTCTTCACCCAGGGCGACTTCCAGAACACCGGCAACCCGCTGGACCTGGTGGTCGAGGGCGACGGCTTCTTCCAGGTCGACGTCAACGGCGAGCTGGCCTACACCCGCGCCGGCGCCTTCAAGCTGGACAACGAGGGCCGCGTGGTCACCGCCAACGGCTACGTCCTGCAACCGGAGTTCACCGTGCCCGTGGAGACCAAGAACATCGTGGTCACCGAGTCCGGGCACATCGCCGCCCTGGACGACGCGGGCAACGAACTGTCTTCGGCGGACATCCCGCTGTACACCTTCATCAACCCGGCGGGCCTCAAGGCCGCGGGCAAGAACCTGTACACCGAGACCGAGGCCTCGGGCGCCGCCGTCGAAGGCACGCCCGGCGAGGACAACACCGGCACCATCGCCCAGGGATTCCTGGAGATGTCCAACGTCGAGATCGTGGACGAGATGGTGGCCATGATCGTCGGCCAGCGGGCCTACGAAATCAACTCCAAGGCCGTGCAGACCTCCGACCAGATGTTGCAGACGGCCACCCAGATCAAGCGCTAGCGGATAAGACCGGGCAAGAACGGACAGGAGAGACGACGTGACCATGACCTGCAGAACCTGCGACGACGCCACCGGACGCCTGGGGCGCTACGCCCCGGCGCTGACGCTGCTTTCCGCCGCCGCCCTGGCCCTGACGCTGCTTTTGGCCGCCGTGGCCCAGGCCGGGACCATCCAGGCCTCCTGGCGGCTGGCCGTGTCCGGCTCGGCCGTGGCGGGCGGCCAGACGGTGCTGCTGGGCGACATCGCCCAGCCCGTGGGCGAGATCCCCGACGCGCACTGGCAGAAGCTGGCGCGCACCGAGCTGTGGGAGGCCCCCGGGACCGTGGGCGAGCAGCAGAACATCCCGCGCGGCAGGCTCGAGCGCCTGTTGCGCTTCCACCTGGGCGACCTGGCCCAGCTGTGCGTGGTCTCCGGGCCGCTGACCGTGCAGCGCGGCGGCAGGCTCCTGGACGGCGGGGCCCTGGAACGGCTGGTCGTCGATTCCTTGACGCCCCGGGTGACCCGGATGCGCGGCGAGGTCTCCCTGCGCGATTTCCGGCTGCCGTCCTCCGTGTTCCTGGGCGACGAGCAGAACACCCTGGCCGTGGACGTGGTCGGGCAGTTTTCCCCGGGTCGGCTCTCGCTGCTGCTGCGCGAGAAGAATCCGGCCGAGATCACCGTGCGCAAGTACGCGGGCACGGTGTTTTTGGACCAGTGGCTCTCCGTGCCCTGCGCGGCGCGGCCCATCAACACCCGCGAGACCGTGACCCCGGACGCCGTGAGCTTCCAGCGCAAGAACGCCGCCTACCTGCGCGGCGAGCCCTGGGACGGCGCGCGCTTCGGGCTGATGGCCGTGCGGCCCATGGGCGCGGGCGAAGTGATCTACCTGTCCAACCTCGAGGACGTCCCGCTGATCAGCCGGGGCGACACCGTGTCCCTGGTGTACGAAGGCTCCTTCGTGCGCCTGACGGCCACGGCCGAGGCCCTGGCGGACGGACGCGCGGGCGAGACCATCCCCGTGCGCAACATGCAAAGCAGGCGCGAGATCGCGGCCCAGGTCGTCGACGGCGGCACGGTCGTGGTGCGCTAGGCAAGGCGGTATATGGACATGACCAAGCAGATATTCACGGTGTTGGCGGCAGTGGTCCTTCTGGCCTCGTGCGCCCCGAGCACGCATACCCCGGCCCCGGTGCCCGTGATGACGCCCCCGGTGGCCGAGGCCGTGCCGCCCGAGGAGAACCCCGGTTCGCTGTTCGACCCCGCCGAGGCCAACTACCTTTACGGCGAGACCCGCGCCAGCCGCGTGGGCGACGTGCTCGTGGTGAACATCGTCGAGGTGGCCAAGGCCACCAACAAGGCCGACACCACCTCCGACCGCACCTCGTCCATCCAGTTCGGCATCAGCAACTGGTTCGACAAGAACGACGCCCGGCTGCTGCCCGTGGGCCCGGGCCTGGGCCTGGTGGGCCACGTGGGCAGCACCCCGATGATCGGGGCCAGCGCCACCAACACCTTCGAGGGCACCGGCGAGACCAAGCGCGAGTCCAACGTCACGGCCACCCTTTCGGCGCGCGTGGTGCGCGTGCTGCCCGGCGGGCTGCTGGAGATTGAGGGCGCCCGCGAGGTCAAGGTCAACAACGAGACCCAGATCCTGGTGGTGCGCGGCCTGGCCCGCACCCAGGACATCAGCCCCAGCAACGAAATCAGCTCGACCCACCTGGCCGACGCCAAGATCGAGTACTACGGCCAGGGCGTGCTCGCCGACAAGCAGCGCCCGGGCTGGCTGACCCGCATCCTGGACGCCGTCTGGCCGTTCTAGGGGCACAAGGAGCAGGCACATGCCTCAGATCATCGACATCCCCGGCGTGAGACGCCCCATGAAGG
>CAYUIN010000199.1:0-5436 GCA_964444695.1 uncultured Desulfocurvus sp. | reverse complement strand
CTCTGCCCTGCGGCGCAGGGCGGGCACGCGGCGCACGGCCACGCCGCCCGGCGTCTCGCGCGCGGGCAGCCCGGCCAGGGCCGAGGTCAACACCCGCACCTCATGGCCCAGGGCCGCGAACTCCCCGGCCAGATGCGCCGCCGCGTTGGCGCCGCCCCCGGCCAGGGGCGGAAATTCATGGACCAGCAGCAGCAGCCGCACGGTCACAGCCCCTGGCGCCGCAGCCAGTGCTGCAGGCAGACGAGGGTCCAGAGCTCCTTGCGGTTGTCGCGCCGCCCGGCCATGTGCGCGTCCACCAGGGAGCGCACCGCCGCCGGGTCCAGAAGACCGCCGGCCAGCAGGGCCTGCGGCGCCAGCAGCTCTTCCACCATCGGGCGCAGGCCGCCCTTGAGCCATTTGGCCAGGGGCATGCCGAAGCCCTTCTTGCCGCGCTCCAGGATGCCCTGGGGCAGCCGCCCGCGCAGCATGCGCCGCAACAGCAGCTTGCGCACGCCCCCGCGCAGCTTCATGGACGAGGGCAGGGCGCAGGCGAACTCGGCCAGGGCCGTGTCCAGGAACGGGGCGCGCACCTCCAGCCCGTGGGCCATGCTCGCGGAGTCCACCTTGTGCAGGATGTGCCCGGCCATGTAGAAGCGCAGATAGAAATGCACCGTGCGTTCCACCTCGTCGGCGAAGACGCGGCCGTCTTCGGCCCGGTCCACGTCGGTCAGGGGATCGAAGCCCGCCAGGGCCTCGGCCGGGCCCGCCTGCAACAGGGCGCGCTGCTCGGCGGCGGTGAAGGCCCCCAGCCAGACCTGGTTGCGCCGCCCGGAGGGCAGCCCCACCCCGCGCAGAAACCGCGTCAGCTTGAAGCCCAGGCTCATGTTGGCCTCGCTGGCGGGCAGCAGCCCGGCCAGGGACCGCGCCGCCGCCAGCAGCGGCCCGGGCACGAGGCCCGCCAGCCGCGCCGGGCCCAGCGCCGCGAAAGGATCGTAGCCCGCGAACAGCTCGTCCCCGCCGTCGCCGCCCAGGGCCACGGTGACCCGCTCGCGCGCGAAACCGCACAGCAGGTAGGTCGGCACGATGCTCGCGTCGGCCATGGGTTCGCGCATGGCGTCCAGGGCCCTGGGCACCACGTCCAGCAGCTCGGCCTCCTCCAGGATCCGCTCGTGGTGCTCGGTGCCCAGGGCGCGGGCCACGGTGCGGGCGTGGGCCGACTCGTCGAAGCTCGGCTCGCGGAAGCCGATGGCGAAGGTGCGGATCTCGCGGGCGGGCACGCAGTCGGCCATGAAGGAGACGATGGCGCTGGAATCCAGCCCGCCGGACAGGAACACGCCCAGGGGCACGTCGCTGAGCAGCCTGCGCTCCACGGCCCCGCGCAGCAGGCGCGCCAGCTCGGCCTCGGCGGCGGCCTCGTCCAGCTCGAGGCGGGCGCCGCTTCGCGGGCTCCAGTAGGCGCGCACGGCGCTGCGCCCCCCGCGCCAGGACAGCAGGTGCCCGGCGGGCAGCTTGCGCACCCCGCGCACGATGCTGTGCGGGGCGGGCACGTATTCGTAGAGCAGAAAACGCGACAGGCCCTCGGGGTCCACCTCGCGCGGGGCCAGCGGGTGGCGCAGCAGGGCTTCCAGCTCCGAGGCGAAGAGCAGCGTGCCCTGGGCCTCGTGGTAGTACAGCGGCTTCTTGCCGAAGCGGTCGCGCGCCAGCAGCAGCGTGCCGGTGCGCGCGTCCCAGGCGGCGAAGGCGAACATGCCGTCCAGGCGGGACACGGCGTCCTCGCCCCACTGCTCCACGGCGTGGACGATGGCCTCGGTGTCCGTGGCCGAGCGGAAGCGGTGGCCCAGGCCTTCCAGGGTCCGGCGCAGCTCGCGGAAATTGTAGATCTCGCCGTTGAAGACCACCTGCACGGCGCCGTCCTCGCCGCCCATGGGCTGGCGGCCCAGGGCCGAGAGGTCGAGCACGGACAGGCGCCTGTGGCCCAGCCCGGCGCTGGCGCCCGTGGCCGAGCCGAAGGTCGCCGCGCCCCGGTCGTCCGGGCCGCGGTGGCGCATGGCGTCGGTCACGGCGTCCAGGGCCTGGGCGTCCACGGGCCTGCCGTCGGCATGGACTATTCCCGCCACACCGCACACGGCCTAGCCTCCCAGGATGCGCTTGACCACGTAGTGGTCCTTGTGCTGGCCCTCGAAATAGGAGCGGATGAGCAGCTCGCCCGACAGGCCGAGGATGACGATCTGCAACCCCGAGACCAGCACCAGGGCCAGCAGGATCAGCAGCGTGTCGAAGCGCACGGGCACGTCCCACAGGGCCTTGGCCGCCCACAGCCCGCCGATGACCGCCAGCCCGCCGACCATCACCTTGCGGGCGATCTTGCCGAAGAACTGGATGGGTCGGGTCATGTAGTCGGAGAAGAAGCGGACCACGATGAGGTCGAAGATGACCCGGGGGATGCGCGACAGGCCGTACTTGGTCTCGCCGTGGATGCGCGGGCGGTGGTTGACGGGCACCTCGGCCACCTCCACCCCCAGCCAGGCCGCGAACACCGGGATGAAGCGGTGCATCTCGCCGTAGAGGTGGATGTTCTTGATGATGCCCTTCTTGTAGGCCTTGAGGGTGCAGCCGAAGTCCTTGAGCTGCACGCCGGTGCCCTCGATGAGCTTGTTGATGAGCCGGTTGGCCACCCAGGACGGCAGGCGCCGGGTCAGGGCCTTGTCCTTGCGGTCGCGCCGCCAGCCGTTGACCAGGTCGTAGCCCTCGGCCAGCTTGGCCAGGAGCATGGGGATGTCCGCCGGGTCGTTCTGCAGGTCGCCGTCCATGGTCACCACGGTCTCGCCCCGGCAATACTTGAAGCCCGCCGAAAGGGCGGCGGTCTGGCCGTAGTTGCGGCGGAACTCGATGACCCGCACCTTGGGGTCGGCGGCGGACACGGCCTCCAGCGCCTCGGCCGTGCCGTCCACGCTGCCGTCGTTGACGAAGATGATCTCGTAGGCGGCGGTGAGCCCCGACAGCACCCGGTGCAGCTCGTCGTAGAGCACGGGGACGCTGTCCTTCTCGTTGTACACGGGGATGACCACCGACAGGTCCAGGGGCCCCAGGCCGTCGGCCTGCCGGAAGTCGAGGATCATGTCCATGGGCGCGATGCGGCCCACGACGTCGGAGGTCAGCAGCGTGGCGGACTGGGCCTCGCCCAGGGGGCCTTCGCGGTCCAGCAATTGGCGCAGCTCCTGCGCCAGCCGGGCGCCCTGGCCCTCGTCGCGGCGGGCCTGGAGCTGTTCGAGGACGCGCTCCACGCCCTGCTGGTCGCCCTTGGCCGCCAGCAGCAGGCCCAGGTTGGCCAGGGCGCTGGCGTCGCCGGGGTCGAGGTCCAGCGCGCGGCGGATGAACAGTTCGGAATCGTCCGGGTGGCCCATGGTGTAGCGCAGCACGCCCAGGTCGTTGAGCAGTTCCACGCTGTGGGGGTTGGCCTCCAGGGCGCGGCGGAAGAAGGCCTCCGCCTTGGCGTGGTCGCCCTGCTGGAAGCTGTGCATGCCGCTGTGGTACAGGACCAGGGAGTCGTTGGGCGCCAGGGCCAGGGCCTTGGCCAGGGAGCGGCCGCTCTCCGCCATGCGCGACAGCTCGCGCTGCAGCAGGGCCAGCAGCAGGTGCGCCATGGCGGGCGCGTCGGGGCCCATGCCGTCCTGCAACAGCTCCACGGCCTCGGCGTAATGCCCGGCGCGGCAGCGCGACAGGCCGCGCGCCAGGTCCCGGTTGCCCGCCACGAAGGCGTCCGGCAGCCTGTCCATCAGTTGATCGAACTTGTTTCCTTTCGCTTCCAATGGTTCCTCCTGAACCTGCGCCCGGCGCGGCTGGCGCCAGGGCGGGAGCGTTGTCGTCCGTCACTAATTTTTGCAAAAACCATGCCTTGCGGCCGATTCCTCCTCGCGGGCACTCTCCCGCCGTGGTCCGGGCCCTGCGGCCCATGCCGCGCGTCCCCCGCCGCCGGGGCGCGGCCCCTGCGCGGCGACGGATTTTCGACACCTGCCGCTCCGGGCGGCGGCCTACGCCCCGCCCGGCCGGTCCGGCTCCTCCCGCGGGGCCAGCAGGTCCCCCGAGCGGGCCGCCGCCGAGGCGTCCATGCGCCGCAGCCAGTCGTCCCAGCCCGTGGCGGACCCGGCGTCCGGCGGGTCCGAGGCCAGGCGCAGCAGCAGCTCGCCCAGGCGCCGGTCCGCGCCCTCGGCCCCGCACAGCGTGGCCTCCAGGAACGGCCGGGCCTCGCGGCGGACCTGCTCCGGCCCGGCCCCGCGCGCGAGGATGGCGCGCACCCGGGCGTACAGCGCCGGAAAATCCCCGGCCACGGCGATGGCCGCGTAGCCCAGGTAGGCGGGCTTGGCCCGGGCGTGGTCCGTCAGATAGACCACCGGCGCGCCCACCAGCAGGGCCTCCGCCAGGGACGAGCTGGAATGCGCCACCACCACGTCCGCCGCGCGGGCCACCTCGGGGAACGGCACCTCGCCGGAGACCTGGAACAGGATGGCCCCGCCCGAATGCCGGGCCAGGTGCTCGCGCAAGAATTCGTAGTTGCCGCCCCGGTGCGCCCGGTACAGCACGCGCGCCCCGGGCACCGCGTCCGGCAGGCCCAGGACCCCCTGGACCGTGGGCGGCATGGCCCCGCGCAGCAGGGAGATGCGCGTGGTCCAGCCGCTGCTGTCGCAAAAGACCACCAGCGGCGCGGCCGGGTCCAGCCCCAGGGCGGCCTTGGCCTCGGCCCGCGAGGCCGCCGGACGCAGGGCGTCCATGCGGCAGTCGCCCACGGCGAACAGCGCGTCGCCCGGCTCGCCGAGCCCGCGCATCAGCGCCCGGCGGAAGCTCTCGCCCTGGGTGGCCTTGTAGCGCGTGCAGAAGGTGTACTTGAGGGCGATCTGGTCCTGGGCCATGCCGTGGGGCAGGGTCAGGGTGGGGATGCCCAGGCGCCGCGCGGGCAGCACGTTGGCGGCGCTCTCGCCCCGGTTGGCGAAGTGCGCCACCACCAGTTGCGGGGCCACGGCGCGCAGCATGTCCTCGGCCATGGCCAGGCGCACGACGCAGCGCGGGACATCGCGCGCCACCACGCCGGCCATGGCGCGCAGGATCAGCCCCGGGCCCGCCGCGCCCTCGGCCCGCACCAGGGCGCGCAGCGCCTCGCTTCCCGCCTTGCCCCCGGACACGACGGCGGCGGCGCGCTCCGCGCGGGCCCGCCAGGCGCGGCGCACAAGCCGGTGGCGCAGGCGCAGCCAGTCGCCCCGCGCCGTGACCACGGCGCCCATGGCCTCCAGCCGCGCCCGCTGCGACGGCGAGACGGCGCTCTCCAGGACCAGCACGGCCCGCGCTCCCGCGCCCGCCGCGTGTTCCAGCGCGGGCAGCACCTGGTCGAGGTAGTAGCCGCCCTCGCCGAAAAACAGGATGCGCGGCCCGGGCCCGGCGGCGGCGCGCCACCCGGGCGGCAAC
>CAYUIN010000198.1:0-5449 GCA_964444695.1 uncultured Desulfocurvus sp. | reverse complement strand
GCTACGACCTGGTGCTCACGGACCAGGTCGTAGCGCCCGGGGTCTGCGGCGAAGTGGGCCAAGGCCTCGCGGGCGTCGGTGCGCACCGTGGCCTCGTGCCCCAGGCTGGCCAGCATCTCGCCGACGATGGCCGCCAGCGAGGCCTCGTCGTCCACCAGCAGCACCCGGAGCCCGGCGGCCCGGGGCCCGGCCTGCGGGTCCCGGCCCGGCCCGGGGGCCTCGCTCCCGGCCTCGGGCAGCAGGATTTCGAACACCGTGCGCCCCGGCACGCTGGCCACGGACACCGCCCCGCCGTGCCCGGTGACGATGCCGTGCACCAGGGCCAGGCCCATGCCCGTGCCCTCGTCGGGCTTCTTGGTGGTGAAGAAGGGGTCGAAGACCTTGTCCTGGATGTCCTCGGGGATGCCGTGGCCGGTGTCGGACACCGTGAGCCGCAGGTGCGGGCCCGGGGCGGGCAGGCCGCGGCGCGCGGCCTGGTCCGCGTCCAGCTCGGCCCGGGCCAGGGCCACTTCCAGCCTGCCGCCGCCCTCGCGCATGGCGTGGGCCGCGTTGGTGCAGAGGTTCATCAGCACCTGGTGCATCTGGGACAGGTTGGCCAGCACCGGCCCCGCCGGGCCCAGGTCCAGGGCGATGTCCACGTTGGCCGGGATGGAGGCCCGCAGCAGCTTGGCGGCCTCCTTGACCACGCTGTCCAGGGCCAGGGGTTGCAGGTCCAGCTCCTCCTGGCGGCTGAAGGTCAGGATCTGGTGGATCAGGTCCCGCGCGCGGCGCCCGGCGCAGAGCACCTCCTCCATCCGGCGGCGCACGGAGCTTTCTTCGGGCGCCTCCTCCATGGTCATCTCGGTGTAGCCCATCATCACGCCGAGGATGTTGTTGAAATCGTGGGCGATGCCCCCGGCCAGGGTGCCGATGGCCTCCAATTTCTGGGACTGGCGCAGCTTGGCCGCCAGCTCGCGCTGGGCCGAGACGTCGTGGGCCGTGAGCACGAACCCGCCCGCCCCGGGCCCCTCGGAGGCGAAGGGCGAGACCGTGACCAGGAACCAGCCGCCCAGGGCCGGGATGCGCATCTCCTCGGACTGGCCGGGGCCGCGCGCCAGGCGGCGGATGCGCGGGCAGGCCTCGGGCGCCTCGCCGGGCAGGTCGAAGACTTCCGCGCAGGGGCGGCCCACCAGGTCCTTGGGGTGCACGCCCAGGCGCGCGGCCAGGGCCATGTTCAGGCGCCTGACCGTCAGGTTCCTGTCCAGGATGGCGATGGCGGCGGGCACGGAGTCGAAGGTCTTCTCCCACTCCTGCTTGGCGCGGATGATCATGTCTTCCACGGCCTTGCGCTTTTCGATGTCCTCGATGGTGCCCTCGATGCCGCTGACCTCCCCGGCCTCGCCGCGCAGGGCCCGGGCCGCGATGCTGACCCAGGCCGGGCTGCCGTCGCGGCGCAGGATGCGGGTCTCGAAGTCGGACACGAACTCGCGCTCGCGGACCATGAACAGCAGCGCCTCCAGGGCCCGGGCCTCGACCATCGGCAGCAGGCGGCTGCCCCCGGCCAGGTGTTCGCCCAGGGCCTCGGGCGAGTCGTGCCCCAGGATGCGGGCGAAGGACGGGTTGAAGGTCACCAGCGCGCCCCAGGGCGTGCACTGGAAGATGCCCAGCACGGAGTTGTCGATCATCCCCCGGTAGGTGCGCTCGTCGTCGTGCAGGCGGCGCCACTGCTCGGCCAGCCGGGCGCGGCGCGAGCTCTCGCGCAGGATGCGGGAAAACGCGGCGGCGGTGCGCCAGTCTCCGGGCGCCAGGACGTCGTCCGCCCCGCCCTGCACGGCCAGGCGGGCGGTGTCCGCCTCCTTGGCGCCGGCGAGCAGCACGAAGGGCATGTCCTCGCGCACGGCGCGGGCCAGGGCCATGGTCTCGCGCCAGGGCAGGCCCGGGACCTCCTCGTCCGAGGCCACCACGTCCCAGGGCTCCTCGGCCAGGGCCATGGTCAGCTCGTGGACGTCCGCCACCACGGCGTAGGCCGGTTCCAGCCCGGCGGCGGCCAGGCCCTCGGCCAGGCGGGCGGCGCGGTCTTCGGAGTCGGTGGCGTAGAGCAGGCTGAAACGGGCCATGGCGTGTTCCTCGGTCTCGGGGGGCGCGGGACGCGGCCGGGGTTCGGGCGGGCCGACCGGCGCGGGCGCCGGGGGAGCCTTCGCGATCCTAGCAAAAGGGCTGCTCAAGGTAAAACAATGCATGGCCTGGCGGGGGTTTTCTTTTGTGCCGGGAGGCGGTAGGGAGGTCCCTCGGGCCGCCGGACGCGGCCCGTTGCCGCCCCGGCCCGGAACCAACGAGGAGGACGACGATGCAGGCACCGGAAATCGACGCGCGGATCGCGACGTTCATTCTCGATTCCCAGGCCGCGGAGCTGCTGCGCGCGGCCCGCGCCCAGCGCCGCCTGGGCCGCAAGAACGACTTCACCGTCCCCCTGGCCGACGACCAGACCCTGCTGGCGGCCTACGTGTTCAAGCCGCGCTCGCAGGTCCTGGAGCTGTCCGGGCTGCCGGAGTCCTTCCGGGCGCAGGTGCGGCCCTTCAACGTCCTGGGCCTGATCCGCGAGCGCGACGGGCAGGGCAACGACGGCGGGCGCATGAGCCTGGACCTCATCGCCGGGCATTCGCGGCCCTTCGGCGGGCTGAAGACCGCCGTGGAGATGCGCCGCACGCTGCACGCGGGCTCGGTGCTGACCTTCAGCGGGCAGCTGCTGGCCCTGCGCGGGTTGGAGCGCGGGCTGCACGAGATGGACTACGAGGAGTTCATGCAGGCCATGCGCGAGCAGGAGCGCACGGTGCTCGGCCCGCGCGGGGCGGGCCTGGCCGGGATTCCCGGGCTCGGGGGGCCGGGCGGGCTCGGCGGCCCGGGCGCCTAGCCGCACGGCAGCCACGGCTCGTTGACCATCCTTCCCCGGCCCCGCAGCACGATGGGGTCGGGCAGCATGTCGCCCACGATGGGCGTGATGGGGTGGTAGTCGCAGCGGACCTCCACCTCGACCATGGCGCAGGGCGCGCCCGCGCTGTTCTCCACGGCCCCGGCGGCGGGGTCCGTCCCCGGCCAGGAGCGCACCAGCACGGTGACGGGCATGGTCCCGGCGGCGGGCTCGGCCACGTCGCGCGCGGCCTGCGTCACCAGCGCCAGGCGCGAGCCGTCCTGCGCGCCCTGCCCCGTGACGGCCGCGCGCGCCCCCACCTGGGCGGCCTTGTCCATGGCCGCCGAGATGAAGATCATGTTCCCGAATTCCACCAGCCCAAAGGCCATGGCCAGCAGCACGGGCAGGACCAGGGCGAATTCCAGCGCGCTTGTCCCGGCGTCGCCGTGTCCTCGCCCGTTGCGGCCCGCCCTGCAAGGCGCCGCGTGTGTCCTGTCCTGCCCGTGCCGCATGGCGCTGGTCCTCCCCCTCGTCCTAGCCGAGCAGCCGCCAGCCGAGCTGGCGGCCGATCAGCTTGAACACGTCGCCGATGTCGTATGCCGACGGGGCGTCGAAATAGTGGTCGTTGGTGCCGGGCTTGCTGGAGGCCACGGCCTGCATCAGGGCCACGTCCACGCCGTCGGAGCTGCCGAAGCGGATGCAGAAGATCTCGATGCCCGCGTCCTTGGCGCGCCGCGCCTCGGCCAGCATGGCGCTGTTCAGCGCGCCGCCGTCCTCGCAGTGCGAGTCCCGGTCCAGCATCCCGTAGTAGGCGTTGGTCCAGTATTGGTTGGGCGTGTACCAGATGGAGTAGGCCCCGCCGCAGGAGCCGTCCTCGGTGTCGCCGTCGGTGAGCAGGATCATGATCTTGCGCATCTCGTCCTCGGCGGAGCCCTCGGTGAAGGGCGCCTCGGGGGTCAGCACGTGGCGGCCCCATTTGAGGCCCTCGGAGATCACGGTGCCCGAGGCCGAGCCCAGGGCGTCCTGGGTGGCGATGGCCGTCAGGATCTCCTCGCGGTCGTCCGTCAGGGCGTGGGTGCGCGGGATGCTCTCGCAGGTCCCGGGGGTCACGCGCAGGCTGTAGTAGGACGGGTAGCGGTACTCGGCCTTGGTGTATTCCTCGTTCAGGTCCCAGTTCCAGGAGCCGTCGGCGTTGCGGCAGCCGTCGTCCAGCCCGTCCACGCCGCCGGGGATGTGTACCTTGCCGCGAAAGGGCACCAGCCCGACCTTGATGGCCGCGTGGGAGCCCTCGGGCAGCATCAGGTTCACCAGCTCCGAGGCGGCCTGGTTGGTCTCGGCGATGGGCGAGCCCTTCATGCTGCCGGAGTTGTCCACCACGAAGACGACTTCCAGGTTGTTGAAGCCCGCCGCCGCCGAGGCCGTGAGCACCTTGCTGCCCGCGCCGAGCACGGAGAGCAGCAGGACGTCCACCTCCGTGCGCGCCGTGACGCGCACGCTGCGGACCTCGGTCCCCGGGGCCACGCCCGTCAGCTCCGCCTCGGGCATGTTGCGCTCCAGGTAGTCCACCGCCGCCGCGCGCACCAGTCCCTTGGAGAGGTCCGGGTCGTAGGGCAGTTGCAGGCTCCCGGCCAGGGCCGCCGCGTCCGTGGCGGATTGCAGGCGGGAGTGGGCCTGGTACAGGCGGGCCGAGTCGATGCCCAGGCCCACCAGGCCGACGGCCACGGGGATGGCCACGGCGGCGAAGACCGCCGCCGAGCCGCGCCGCGAGCGGGCCAGGGTTTCAAGGAATCGGCATGCACGTCTTGGCAGCCAGCGTGACCAGCGGTTCATGGGAACCTCCCAGGGGGCTAGAGGAAAAGAGCGTTTGGTAGGCATAGCTCACCTCCACGGTGACGGACGTCGCGCCCGCGTCCGTGGTCACGGACGTGGCCAGGGAGCCGGAGGCCAGGTCCGGCAGCAGGGAGCGCACCAGGTCCGGGGCTGCGGCGGAGTCGCCGCCGACGATGACCTGCCGGGCGGCGGCCCGGCTGGCCTCGGCCAGGGCGGAGTAGGTGCGCAGCATGGCCCCGCCTTCGGCCAGCAGGTACAAAAGGCCCGCCAGCAGCGGCAGCAGCAGCGCCACCTCCAGGGCGGCGATGCCGGGCCGGGCCGGGCCGTGGGGCCGGGGTGCGGGGGCGGTGCGGGACATGGCGCGACTCCTGGGCGTCCGGGTTACAGGTCGCGGGTCTCGCCGCGCGCGTGGCGCGAGCGGCGCACGATGCGCAGGGACTCGAAGCCCTTGGTCTTCCTGAGTTCGGCCAGGGCCGTGCGTGCGGCGTCCAGGCTGTCGAAATGGCCGATGGTCACCCGGTACCAGTCGCCCGAGCCGGGCAGGGTCACGGGGAGCACCGCCGTCTCGAAGCCCTGCTTCCTGAGCTCCCCGGCGTCGTGCAGGGCGTTGAAGCGCACGCGCCAGGAGCTGTAGTGCAGCACGTACACGGGCTCGTCGCCCAGCTCCGGGGCCTGGAAGGCCTTGGGCACCACGGGCCGGGGCGCCGGGGCCGCCGTGGCCTGGGCCAGCAT